>JANPDB010000886.1:0-12823 GCA_031431255.1 Acidimicrobiia bacterium
GTCGGCGGGGGAGCATCGGATCGAAATCGATGCGCTGGATCTGATTCGGTGGGAGAGCGATGATGACGCGGTCGGCCTCCACCATGATCGAGTCACCGATCACCTGGACCGGGTCGGCTGTCGGTTTATTGGAGCGGATGCGAGGGTGCGATCGCCCGCCTTCCGCGAGGGGGCCGTCCGGCTCAGCCGAACGTACGAGCGACTCAGCTCCCCAGGAACCAGCCCTCCTGCCTGGCCAGACTGACGGCCTCGAGTTGCGAATGCACGTTGAGCTTTGCCAGCACCGACCTGATATGGGCGCGCACGGTGAAGAGAGAAATCCCATGATCACGGGCGATTCGTCCCGCAGCGTTACCGCGCAGCATGGCGTCGAGCACCTGCTTTTCCCGGCCGGTTAGCGCGTCAAACGGCGAATACGTTTGGGCTCCACGACGCGTCTGATCGAGCAAGCTCCGCAGCTCGGCGACCTTCGAAACACTCATCACCTGCTCACCCCGCAGGGCGCGCTGCGCCGCCTCGATCAGAAGTTCGATCGGCTCGGATTTCTCGATGACGCCTTTCGCTCCGAGCTCAAGGCAACGAGCGTGTAGCACGAGGTCTTGCGTGGCCGTCACGACCACGACCGGGATGCCGGCTTGAACGAAACACGCAAGCGCCGTGGTCGACTTCTCGGCTGTTTCGGTGAGGAAGAGGTCAAGCAGCACTAGGTCTGGCCGCAGCGTGAGCACGGCGCCCACGAGATCCGGTGTGTCGTGCGCGAGGACCCGAGCGTCAAGGCCCGAGTGTCGCAGCGTCATCGTCACGCTTTCGGCCAGGAGCGCGTGGTCTTCGATCATGAGAACTCGGCGGACTGCCTGCCTGGCGGTCGCGTCGTTGGGTGGTGCGTCGCCGAGACGACGACGGGGCCAGGAGGAAAGGGCCGCTGCCGTCATGCTGGAGTTCCGGCAGTTAGGACTCCGAGCACCGGGATCCGTGCGATGAAGCGCGCACCGCCGGCGTGGCTTCGATCGAGAATCAGATCGCCCCCCATGTCCCGGAGTAGGGAACGAGCGCTGTGTAACCCCAGTCCGGAGCCTTCCTCGCCGCCGGAACTGCGCCCCGGCGCGAAGAGATCGAAACGCCGAGCGGACGTAATGCCGGGGCCACGGTCGGTCACATAGAGCTCGACGAACTCGTAGTCAAGCCGCCGCGCTTCGATTATGACGGGCGCGTTGCCCCCGTGGCGGACCGCGTTCGAGATCAGGTTGCGCACGATGTCGATGAACTCCACGCCGACGTTGACGAAGAGGCCTGGACGAATCTTCATGTTGACGTTCGCGCCCGCTGCGTTTGCCAACGCGACGATCGGTTCGACCAGCTCGCGTAGGTCCGTTTCCGTCCGGTCAGGTGCGTAGCCGCGGAGGCGGCGCAGCTCGTCGGTGGCGGCGCTGCACAGCCTCTTCCGTGCGCCCGGGTCGATCGCGTCCGACGTCTCAAGGAGCCTGATGACGGCCTCGATCGAGAGCAGAGCGGCCTTCTGATCGTGCGCCTTGCAGGAGTTGAGCAACTGCTCGGCTTCGAGCCGAGAGCTGACCTCTGCCGCCTCGAACTCCACCGCAACGAGGCGGCGACGCTGCAGATCGTACGACTGGCGAAGGTTGTAGCTCAGCCCGCCGAGCAGCACCAGAACGCTAGCGATGCCGAGGCCCGCCGCAGCCGCTGCCCGCGGGGCATCCTCGATGCGGAGGCCGGGAGGCGCGATGAGTTGGGCTGCACCGAGTATTGGCAAGGCTGCGCCGAGACAGCTCCGCAGAGCAGTCCGCGGGGGGCGGGCGCTCACCAGGGTGAGGAACCCGAGCACTATCCACAACGCCGGGAAGGCCACCATCGAGATGACCCGGCGGACATCATTTTCGACGCCGAATGGCTGGCCGGCGCCCCATTTGATCGCTGACGCAATCGCGATCGCCGACCCAACGGATAGAAGAAATCCGGCCGCGAACGATCGGGTCATCCGTCGTCGGCGCCAAATTAGGTCGCAAGCGACGAGCCAGGAGCCGACCAATCCCGCGCCGATCCGCAGTGGTGACGGAATTTGACGCTCTGCGCTCGTGCCGAGCAACAGCGGGCCGCTGATGCTCTGCGAGGCCCAGTAGAGGCAGGGCACAGCGAGCGCAAGTCGCCCGGAGACGACATCGCGATCGTTGCGCCACCTCATGTACGCGAGCCAGGTTGCCAGCAAGGACACCGACGCCGAGACTATGGCCAGGGTCGGTCCCACGCGGGCGAGGTCGATCTCTGTCGCCCAGCCACGGAAATCAGCTCCAGCGGACAAAATACCGAGGCCGAAGAGCCCGAGCAGGGCTGGGGTCGGCAGTCGCTCGAAGAATCGTCCTACCGGTCCGACCTCGGCAGGCGCTGCCGGCGTATCGGGCGTCCCGGTCTTAGAGCGGCCGCCTACGCTTGCGCTCGATCGTCGAACCACAGAAAGACGGTTCACCTTGCTCATCTCACATTGCTCATCGACGGGAGCGTCAGTCGACTGAAGCGCCCGTCCAACTTCTCGCTTGGGCGACTTTCTCACACTCGGTGTTCGTTTGGCAATGGGACGCAGGCAAAGATGTCCAGAACGGCCGAGCGACCTTGACGACGCATGGCGCGTGCGAAATCGCTACGGCGTCCTCAACATTGACGAGGCGGTCTTTGCTGTACGGCGGCACAGTAGTGATCAGACGCTCAGCAGGCGGACTTTACGGAACCGGACTGAGTCGTCTGATCAACAGCCCAACCCCGAACAGGAGAAATGCAAATGGAAGCTTTCATGACCCTCTGGACCTACCTTCAGACCCGCACAACCGCAGCTCGCGAAGACGGCATGGTCGCCATCGAGTACGTGGTTCTCGGCGCGCTCGTCGTCGCGGGTATCGGCGTCGGATTCGCACTCTTCGCCACCGACCTAAGCGCGAAGTTCGGGGCTATTTTTCCCTGATTTCCGCCACATGCTCGATGTGAAGAAAGACGAAAGGAAACGGAGGTCCTCATTTGTCGGCGCTTCTCACTAGTTGGACGCACGTGAAGGCCCGCGCGACTGCAGCCCGTGAAGACGGCATGGTCGCTATCGAGTACGTAATTCTCGGCGCGCTCTTCGTCGCGGGAATTGGCGCAGGAATGATTGTCTTCTTGGACGACCTTTCGTTGAAGTTCCAGGCTATTTTCTGAGAACGACAGCGAGCAGGCCTTCGCTCCTTGGGTGACGCGAAGAGGGTAACGGGCGGAGTCTCCGAGGAATTACCCGTCTGGGTCCTTTGCTGGACTATCGATACACCGATGGTGACGCCAGGCGTTCTGGCGTCACCACGGTCTACGCATGAACGATGGACTTCCTGAGGAATGGACAAGCCTAGTTCGACTACACCTACTAAGACTTCGCGACGCCGTTCGTCCAGCAACATGCAGACCGACGTAATCCCGATGATCCCGAGTTCTCGATCGAAGAACGGAGTCGCACAAATGTGGAAGTTGCACAGACGCAAGGTACGAGCGTCGGAGCTGCCAGCGGATGAGCGCGGCATTGTGGCAGTCGAAATGGTGATCGCCGCTCCGATCCTTATCGTGATGTTGATCGGCATCGTGGAATTCGGCCGTTACTACAACGCTTCGATCAGCGTCACCCACGCTGCTCGTGAAGCCGTTCGGAAGGTCGCTCTGTACGATTCAGCAAGTGCCAGTGCTACAGCGAGCACGGCCGCTACCCCCGTTGCGGTGTCCGTAGGGTCGATGGTCACTTGCCCGGTATCCGGAGTCGGGAACGCTTCCATCACGCTCAACAGCAGTTTCACGTTCGACGCCCTCATCGTCGGGCTGGGAAGCAAGACGATTACGCGAACGGCGGTCATGCGATGCGGCGGGTGAGGCGGAAGGAGGACGGCATTGCCGCTCTCATCGTCTTGGTGGCGTCGGCTGCCATGATCGGGATGATGGGGTATGTGATCGATCTGGGCATCATTCGCCAGGAGAAGGCCGAGCTCCAGAACGGCGCCGATGCAGCTGCTCTTGCGCTTGCGCAGGATTGTGCGGTTGGCCTTTGCACAAGCCTCACGGCAAAGGCAGAGGTCTACGCCGACGCGAACGGAAAAGACGGTGCGGCGAGCGTCACTGGCGTAACCGTCTCAGGAAGCCAGGTTAAGGTCGACACGCGAACCGAAACAAGTGGGGGTGCGAGCCTCCCGTTGCAGTTCATCAAGTACGTCGGCGGCCCGGCGACAGCGACCGTCAACGCCACAGCGACTGCATCCTGGGCGGCGCCCGGCGGAGCGACGACGCTTCCGCTGACGATTTCGTACTGCGAGTGGAAGAACCTCACCGGCACCGGAGCGACCTATCCGACGTCTTCGGCTTGGATTTACTTTCACAATCCGAAGAACAATCCGAACCAGAATCCGCCGATCTGCCCCGGCGGTCCGGCCGGACAGAATGTTCCTGGTGGCTTCGGTTGGCTTGACACGATCTCGAACTCGGTGTGCACGACATCGGTGGTGGCGGGTTCGAACGTTTCGTCGGCGCCAGGCAACTCGCCGCCGAATCTCAACAACTCGGGCTGTTTGCCGGCGAGCTTCCTGAGCCCGAATACCGTCACGATGTCTGTGTTTGATTCCGCAAGCGGTTCGGGCCAGAATGGTTCGTATCATCTCTACGGACTCGCCACGTTCGAGATGTTCCACATGAAGCTTGCCGGAGGGAACAACTGCGGCAATGGGTTGGGTTGGATCACCTGCGGTGCACCTGCTGGTTGTTCCGCTTCGCAGCGATGCATCTACGGTCGTTTCGTGCGGGACATCGTCCAATGCCCGTGCTCGGTCACGCCTGGCCCGAACCTCGGCACACTCGCCGTGAAGCTGGTTGCGTGACCCTGCCAGCTGCCAACGCCATCGAACAAAACGGACATAGTGAACAGAAACGTCGACACGGGGAGAACGGATGAACAAGCGGAAGGCGGCGGCCGCCCTGGGCGCGCTGGTGTTGGCGATCGTCAGCACATTGGCTCTGGTGAGGTACGTACAGGGAGCCGAGGATCGAGCGGTGGAGGGCGAGGAACTCGTGGATGTGCTGGTCGCCACAGCCGATATCAAGGCAGGGACGGCGGCAGCTGAGCTGGGCAGCCGGGTGGCTTCGGTGTCCGTGCAGGCCAAGGTGCGGCCCGAAGACGCCGTAACGTCATTCACCCAGATCGACGGTCTCGTGGCGTCGGTCGATCTGGTGAAGGGCGAGCAGCTCCTCACCTCGCGCTTCATCAACCCCGGATCGTTCCAAGGAGCTCGCAGCGCGTCGGTCCTCGTCCCGAAGGGTGCCAATGAGGTGACGTTCAAGCTTGCTCCTGAGCGCGCCCTCGGCGGACAGCTCAGGCCCGGCGACACGGTGACCGTTGTTGCATCGTTCGAGCCCTTCGAGAACGAGACGCTCGAGGACGCGGGCGGGATCAAGCAGCTCCCGAAATCGCCCAACACCACGCATGTGCTGTTGAACCGAGTCACGGTCGTGCGGATTCAGTTTCCCGAGAACGCGAACACGAGCAGCAAAGAGAAAAATGGCGTTGGTGTCGCTCCTACCGAGGACATCTTCGTCACCCTGGCCGTCGATCAACCGTCCGTCGAGCGGGCGTTGTTTGCCGCCGAGTTCGGGAAGGTGTGGCTCAGCTACGAGCCACCGGAAGCCAACAGCTCCGCCAACAAGACCGTGACGAGGGCAAACGTGTACGACCCGACGGAGTCACTCCTCCCCGTGGCGGCACCGACGATTCCGGCGAGCGACGCAACAACCGCTGACACCAAGCCCGGTCGGACATGAGCGCGTTCGTCCTGGCATTTGCCGACCAGCGGTTTCGGACGGCCGTCGACGAACTGTTGGGCGAGGGGAATGCGCGTTCGTTCGGTGATCCGGCAGCGCTGGCCGACCTCGCCGTGATGTGCCGGCAACTCGTCGGTCCCGAAACAGAAGTTGTCACCGTCGGTCCCGCTATCGCGTCCGACGAGGCCTTGGCCCTCATCAGCGAACTCGACCGACGTTTTCCGGCCTTGAGCGTCGTTCTCGTCCATAAGCCGACAGCTGACCTCTGGCAGGCCGCGTTGCGGGCCGGCGCTCGCGACATCATCGATCCCGACGCAGCCCTTTCGTCCATCGACGTTGCCCTGGATCGAGCCGCCGATCGTGCCCATGAACAACGCGAGTCGCTCCGAAGGGATGGCGCCCCAGTGGCCGCGCCGCCTGCGCCGGCCGGCCGGATCGTCGCCGTCACGTCCCCGAAAGGCGGAAGCGGCAAGACGGTCGTGGCTACCAACCTCGGCGTCTTTCTCGCCAAGCAAGCACCGGGCGAGGTCGTCCTCGTCGACCTCGATCTGCAGTTTGGCGACGTCGCCACCGCACTCGGGCTGACACCGAGCTACACGATGTACACGGCCACACAGGCTTCGGGCAACGAGGCCACTTTGCTGAAGGCCTTCCTAACGCCCCACGCCAGTCAGCTGCTCGTGTTGTGCGCTCCCGACGACCCGACCGAATCGGACGACGTGAAGGAAGGCGACGCCGTACGCATTGTCGTCGAGCTCTCGAAGTTGTTCCGTTGGGTCATTGTCGACACCGGGGCCGGTCTCGACGACTTGACGCTCTCGGTCGCCGAGGTCGCGACCGATGTGGTGTTGGTTTCCTCCACCGACGTCCTCAGCGTCCGCGGTGTGCGCAAAGAGGCTGCGATCATGGATCAGCTTGGCATCCGGGCCACACGTCACCTGGTACTCAACCGCTCCGACGCGAAGGTGGGTCTCTCGCCGAAGGACATCAGCGAGACGATCGGGTTGTCGATTGCCGCCGAGGTGCCGAGTTCGCGGGCTGTCCCCACGTCGGTGAACATCGGTGTAGCTGTTGTCGAGCACGATGCCCGGAGTTCGGCTGCCCGGGGACTCGCCACACTCGGATTGCGTCTGCTCGAAGACGGAGGCAAGCCCGCCGCCGCAAAGTCATGGAGGGACTTCCTGCGATGAGCCTCAAGGACAAGCTCGAAAATGCCAAGCCGGGCGCAACGGCGGCAGCGGCGATCGGTGATTCCAGCGCGGTCGTGCGCTCGATCGTGGTCGCGTCGCGAACTGACCCGGTTGCGCAACTCCGGCGCAATGCCCAGGAGGCACTGTTCGCCCGGATCGGGAATCGCCTCTACGACGCATCTCTTTCATCGGAGCAGCTCCGGGCCATCGTTGTAACCGAGCTGAGCGGCATCATCGCCGAGAACGACGTCGCTTTCTCTGACGAGGAGCGTCAGCGTCTTGTGCAGTCCGTGACCGAGGACGTGCTCGGTTACGGTCCGATCCAGGAGTTCCTCGACGATCCGTCCGTCACGGAAGTCATGGTCAACTCGACCGAATCGATCTACGTCGAACGGCACGGCAAACTCGTCGACACCGGCAACCGCTTCTATTCGGCTGAGCACCTCCGGCGCCTCATCGAGAGGATCGCGTCACAAGTCGGGCGGCGCATCGACGAGGCGTCACCGATGGTCGACGCTCGTCTGCCCGACGGGTCACGCGTCAACGCAATCATCGCTCCGCTTGCCGTCGATGGACCAGTGCTCACCGTTCGCAAGTTCTCGCGTCGCGCCCTCACCAGTGCCGATCTCGTCGACATCGGCACGATGACGCAACAGCTCGCCGAGTTCCTCGAAGCGTGCGTGAAGGGCAAAGTCACGATTGTCGTGAGCGGGGGGACGGGCACCGGCAAGACCACCTTGCTGAACGTGTTGTCATCCTTCATTCCCGAAGACGAGAGGATCATTTCGATCGAGGACGCCGTCGAGCTCCAGCTTCAGCAACGACACCGGATTCGCCTAGAGAGCCGCCCGGCGAACATCGAGGGCAAAGGTTTGGTTGCAATCCGAGACCTGGTCCGCAACGCGCTTCGCATGCGTCCCGACCGAATCCTGGTGGGCGAGGTCCGCGGCCCCGAGGCGATCGACATGCTCCAGGCCATGAACACCGGTCACGAGGGCTCGCTGACCACATTGCACGCCAACTCGCCCCGCGACGCACTCTCTCGTATCGAGACCATGGTGCTGATGGGCGGGATGGACCTCCCCCTCCAGGCGGTCCGCGAGCAGGTTGCCTCCGCTATCGATCTGATCGTCCACATCGAACGCCTGAGCGATGGGACACGCCGTGTTGTTGGCGTCAGCGACGTCACGGGCATGGAGGGACAGACGATCCAGCTCAATGAGCTGTTCGCCTTCGACTACACCGCTGGCCTCGATCCGAACGGGAGGCACCGGGGCTCGATTGCGCCGACCGGTATCCGGCCGACGTTCGAGGCGAAGATTCGCAAGTCCGGGCTCGAGCTCGGGGCCGATGCGTTTCGGAGCGAACCCGGCACCGTCCGTCGCGTCTTCCCGCGATGAGGCTCTTCGCACGTCTCGTGACGGGCGTCCTGGCCGCCTTGGCGCTTGCCGCACCGGCGATGGCGATCGATCCGGCGGCTCCGCTACAGGTGCAGGGTGTCGATGTCACCAACTACCCCCAGGCACGTGCCATCGTGGTGCCCCCGCGCGAGCTGACCACAGACGCCATCCGCCAGGGCACGTTCTCGGTTCTCGAAGCAGGCCAGGTGCGCAAAGCCGTCGTTGAACCCCTGCCCACCGGCAGTCTCGATGTCGTCCTCGTCATCGACACGTCCGGGAGCATGAAGGGCGAGGCCATCGTCGCCGCGCGCCGAGCCGCGGCATCGTTCGTGGGGGCGATGCCCGCTGACACCCGTCTGGCAGTCGTCGGATTCGGGAGCGTCGCTGCTGTACAAAGCCCGTTCACGACCGACCGCGCCAAGACCAGCGCCGCACTTGCCGCGCTACAGGTGCGGGGCCAGACGGCACTCCACGACGCGTTGATCACCGGGTCGAAGCTCTTCGGCGGCGGCCCCGTGCCCTCCGGGGCGCGCCGAGTGATCGTCGTGCTGAGCGACGGCGGGGACACCGCCAGCAAGTCGACTCTGGCCGATACATCCCGAGCGATGAGTTCGGCCGGCGTCTCGCTCTACGCGATCGCGTTGGCCACGAGCGAGAGCGACAGCGCGACTCTGACACTCCTGGCCACGAACGCCGGCGGCGTCGTCGCGCCGGCGGTCGATCCGACCGCCCTGAAAGGCATATTCGATGGGGTAGCCAACTCGGTGCTGCGGCAGTACCGGCTTCGCTGGACGTCCGGTGCCAGAGGCGCCACCGATGTGACGCTGAGCCTGCAAGCCGGCGGGCGAAGCTGGCAGACGGTGCAACCCGTGTCCTTCCCGGCCACGCTGGCAACCGTTCAACGTTCTCCCGTGGCGGGGCCAGCGACTGTCCCGCCACCAGTGACGGTCCGAACCCGGATCGGCACTGCGACGAACGGCGATCCGTGGCTGTACGCCGGACTCGGGGCGGGGTTCCTGGCGGTTCTGCTCGCCGTCGGCGTTGCAGCCTGGCCACGGCCACCGAAGCGCCGCCTCGCCGTCGAGATGGGGATGCGCCGACGGAACGAGGTTTCCGGGTTCAGCCAGCAAATCATCGGGGCCACGCGTTCTTATTTCCAGCGTCGGGGGCGTGGCGAGCGGCTGGCGGCCCTCCTCGAGCGGGCTGGCATGACCATCGACGCACCGACTGCCGCAGTCCTCGCCGGTGTTGTCGCGCTGTTGTGCGTCATTGTGGGGGCGGCCCTGGCCGGAGTCTTCGGCGCCCTCCTACTCGGAGTGCTGGGACCGGCCTGTTACTTCATCGTTATCAAGTCGCGCGCCGACAAGCGAAGCGAGAAGTTCCGCGACCAGTTCGAGGCGACGTTGCAGATCATCATCAACAGCCTGAGGTCCGGTTACGGCGTGAGCCAGGCCATCGAGACCGTGGCGCGCGAGACGGAGGCGCCGACATCGGATGAGTTCCGCCGCATCGTGACCGAGGCGTCGCTCGGCATGGAGATGATCAGTGCCCTCGAAGCCTGCGCTCGCCGTGTCAGGTGCGACGAGCTCTCATGGGTGAGCCAGAGCATGGAGGTCAACCGGGACGTCGGCGGGAACCTGGCCGAAGTGCTCGTAGGCGTGGCCACTACGATCCGTTCGAGAATTCGACTTGCCCGCCAGATCAAGGCGGTAAGTGCGGAGGGCCGCATGAGCGCGAAAATCCTCTTGGCCTCGCCGCTAGCCGCCTTGGCCGTTCAGGGTTCGTTCAACCGATCAAATCTCGCCTTGCTGTTCCGGGGAAGCGGGCTTGCGCTCGTTACGGCCGGCGTGGTGTTGATGGCCATCGGCTATGTCTGGACGAAGCAGATCGTCCGCATCAAGTACTAGGGAAAGAAACCTGGCGTGCCTCTCCACATCTATTTCGCCGCTTCGGGCGTGATCACGTCGCTGTTCATCCTGCGATGGGCGCTCGTCGGCGGCCGCGGCCGAAGCAGCTCCCTCGCCCGTCGAAACCTCGGCGTTTCGAACAGCCGTGTCCGAACGGATCCCATCCGCCGGCCAAGCCGGCTCGTTCGTATGGTCGAACGGCTTCCGATCGTCGGCAACAACGAAGCACAGCAGCGCCGGATCGCCGCCGCCGGACTGCCGTGGACGAGTGCCGGCGTCGGCTTCTTTCGCCTCGTTACGTTCGCGATTTCAGTGCTGCTGGGAGGCCTTCTCGGCGTGGCGCTCGGCTCCGCAAAGGTCTTCGTGCTTTTCGCCGCAGTGGGCGTTGTCCTCTCGCTGGTGCCCGACTACGTGATTCGATCGAAGGGGGAGCAGCGCCAACGGATTCTCGAGGAGCATCTTCCCGACATCTTGGATCGGCTGAAGGTTTCGCTCGAGGCCGGGCTCGGGTTCGATTCCGCACTCGCCAATGTCGTTCGTGGACGGTCAGGGCCAGCGTACGACGAATTCAAACGAGTGCTCCAGGACCTGCAACTCGGTATGCCCCGTGACGAGGCCCTCCAGGCGATGAGCGACCGAACCACCATCACGGATCTTCGCATCGTCCTCGCCGCAGTGCTGCAGTCCGGGAAATATGGCCTACCGCTCGTCGAAGTCCTTCGCATCCAGACCGAGGAACTTCGGGACAAGCGTTGGCAACGTGCCCAGGAGCAGGCACTGAAGGTCCCCGTCAAGATGATCTTCCCGCTGATCCTCTGCATCATGCCCACCTTCTTCATCATCCTCGTCGGCCCAAGCATTATCGGCATCTCCCGCTCTTTTTGATCTCGCTCTGGAAAGGAAAGTCGTGACTCTCCCCACCCTGGATCTCACCGGTCTGACCGACCAGGGGCGCCGCACTTTCATCGACACCGCCTCGCTGATCGAGTCCCTCGAACGGCAGGCGGGTTCGGACATTGCGCCGCTCGAGTCGAGCCTGCTACCACTCGGATTGGCACCCCTCGACCGCATCCTTGGTGGCGGCCTCCGGATGCACGACCTTCTCGTGGTTGCCGGCCGCCCCGGTGTCGGCAAGACAATCGTCACCTTGCAGATGGCGCGGAACCTCGCGTTGAACGGCACGACGGTCGTGTTCGCCTGCTACGAGCACGACCCGATGACGCTGCTGGCACGCCTTCTCGCCTTCGAAATCGGCGCTGTCAAGTTGCCGCATACGGACTGGAACCACCTGAGTGGTGTTCGTACCTTTCTTGACCAGTTAGCGAATGGAGGGGCCTCGCTCTCCGCGGGATCCAACGATCCGCTCATGCGCGCCGCACTGGCCCGACTGAACGAGTACGCAAGTCGGCTCCACCTCGTGAGGGCAGCCCCATCCGACACCGGTCTAGCTGAACTCCAGGGCATCGTCGAAGAGGTCCGCAGCGGTCCGACGGTGCTGTTCGTCGACTACCTCCAGAAGGTGCGTTCGGCGCAGGAGTCGACCACTCACCTCGAGCACGTGGCCCGGGTTACCGCGGGTTTGAAAGAGGCGGCGCTCAAGTCGGCGCTCTCCGTCGTCGCCGTCAGTGCCATCAGCAGTGTGGGGCTCTTGCGGCGTCGAACTCACCTCGCGCACCTCGACAGTGCGGTTGCCGTCGGATACGACTCCGACGTCGTCATCCTCATGAACGACAAGCGACCGATCGTGGCCGCCAACCAGATTGCCAACACGCTCGAGCAGGCGGACCGATTTCGCCAACGGGTGGTGTTCACGGTGGAGAAAAACCGCGGCGGCATCGCGCCGGTCGACGTCGAGTTCGTCAAGGACTTCGAGCACTTCCGATTCGAACCACAAGGTAGCTATGTCGCCGAGCAGCTCATCGAGGACGGCGAGCACGACGACTTCCGAAGTTGAGGGCCTGTTCGATCCGAGGCGGCCATAGCTCTGGATGTCGACGGCGGCCTAGCGGGGAGTCGTTCCGTCCGCCGCACTGAGGGCCGAGAGGACCTCGTCGCACGCGCGGTATGCGGCGTGCAGTGAACCTTCCACGTAGCCCTGGTGCACGTTGGACATCTCGGTGCCGGCCCAGTGGAGGAAGCCGATCGGCGTCGACAGGTCCTCGTAGCCCGCCGTCATCACTCCGGGTGGGGCGTAGCAGCAGTACCCACCGCCGATGGTGGGTTCGGTCAGCCAGTCGTGATCGAAGTAGTCGATCGGCGTGCGGGCCTCCTCGCCGAACACCTTGGCGAGGTTGTCGAGGACGATCTCACGGCGATCTTCCGGTGTGCGGTCACTCCACGCCACGGCGTCGTCGCCGCCGATGAAGGCGACCAACGCAACGTGCCCGTCGTCGACGGAACTCGCATCGAGCGCGTGATCGATGACGAGGGTGTCGGGATCGAGCGGCGTGACGATCCGACCTCGCCAGAACGGTCGGTCGTAGATGGCGAAGCACTTGATGAC
>JANPDB010000887.1:0-2140 GCA_031431255.1 Acidimicrobiia bacterium
CAACGCCATCGCCCAACGACTCTTCGTGAGCGACCGCACCGTCGAGGCCCACATCCGACACGTTCTCACCAAGCTCGACATCCCCGATTCCAGCGACGCCCACCGTCGCGTGCTCGCCGTCCTCACGCACCTCCGCGCAGCCACGGAGTAACCGTGAACGCCCTTGTTTTGGGCGCTTGATCGCTTCGCTGGTCCGCTCGACGGCAGCCTCGATCTGCGCTTGGCTTGGGGCGGACGGCATGCCGTCAACATACGAGGGCGCTTCGTCCGGCGACGGCTGCATTTCGACGCTCCACTCGTCGAGCGCCTGTCATCTGGTGCGCTTCGGCAATGCCATCCGGTCGCACATCCCGGCCTCCTCCGCGATCTCGACCATTCGGTCGAGTGCTCTTCGGCGTTCCTCCGAGCGAGGCTCCTCGTCGATGCCGGCCGAGTGACGTGGCTGCTGTGGCGCGGCGATGTCAGACCGATCCTCGTCATTGTCCACGGGTCCCACAAGCAACGAACGTAGTGGCCTGTCCGGTCAGCCGCTCGCTCCATCTCAAGCCGCCCGGATCAGTGAAAGAGCGTTGCACGTCAACGGCGATGATCACCCTGTCCTCGTGCAAGCGGCGATCGCCCACGCCCAGTTCGAGACGATCCACCCGTTCGCCGACGGCAACGGCCGCACTGGGCGCGCGCTCATCCATGTCATCCTCCGCCGCCGCGGCCTCGCACCGCGTTTCGTGCCGCCGATCAGCCTCGTGCTCGCCACCTGGGCCAGCGACTACATCGCCGGCCTCACCACGTTTCGACACGTCGGGGCGGCGAACAACCCCGAACGCTCCACGGGCGCCGGCACATGGTTGCGAACATTCGCCACTGCCGCACACCGATCATGTACGGACGCCGAGTCCTACGCCGGCAAGATCGAAGCGCTCGATGCACGATGGCGGGAACAACTCGGTCCCATCCGCGCCAACTCGGCGGTCGAGCTGCTCCTCGACCTCCTGCCAGGCGTCCCGGTGGTCACCGTCGACAGCGCCGCACGGCTGATCGGGCGGTCCGAGATGCGCACCGGTGAAGCCATCAACCGGCTCGAGGCTGCCGGCGTCCTGCACCAGCGCAACGTTGGGAGGCAGCGCTACCGAGTCTTCGAAGCAGCCGACGTCGTCGACCTCTTCACCGGCCTCGAACGCACCCTCGCGAGTCCGACCGGCAACACCGCGAGTGCACCGCCGACCCGTCGTGTTCCGCGTCGAGCAAGGTCCGCCGACAACGGCTGAGCTCTGAGTTCCAGCCGAGACCCTTGGTTGTGCATCTGCGCAACAACTCCTGCACCGTCTGCCGGGCAACCCCATGCCGACGAACCACATCCGTCACCGTCGCCCCTTCATTCACGGCCTCTGCACAGGAGTTCGTGTCGTTACGGGTGTGGTGTAGGGGACTCTCGGGAAAACGTCAGAGGCCCTTCCCGACTTCTCGGAAAGGGTCTCTGAACTGGTTCTTTATTTTTGGTGGCGGGGGCCCGAACCGCGCCCTGACTGCAACACTCGTTCTGGGGCGGTGAGAGACGCTCAGGCGAGCTGGACGGCGTCGTTGAGCTTGGCGGGGACCTGCTCGGGGATCGACACGATCAGCTTCCGACCAGCGCTTTGAACCGCCGACCCTGTCGGAGACTCTCGGACCCTGGATGTTCGGTGCAGCTATGTGGTGGCGGGGGCCGGATTTGAACCAGCGACCCGCCATCCTCGAAGCACTCTTCGGTCAGAGCATCGCGATGCGGCGGTCGAAGTCGGCAGCAAGGTCGATTAGCGCGGCGCGGCAGTCGCCGGTGTAAGCCGGCGCGTGCATCGGGGCGAGCGTCTCGATGTCAAGCTCGGCCAGGCGACGGCACGTCGCACCACTCGCCGGATGCAGCGACAACGACCCGGGCATCTCGTCCTCGGCCTTCACGGCCGGACCAACGATGTCGGCGTTCGTCGTGGGGACAAACGGCCCGTTCCACGTGAACAGATCGCCGCAGAACAACGTCTTGGTGGTGACGTCGTAGAGCACGCCGGCCTCCCACGCATGGGGCACGTGCGGGGTATCGAACCACTGCACGACGTGCCCACCGATGTCGAGCGTCTCGCCGTCGCCGAGCACTCGTGGCGGCCGG
>JANPDB010000888.1:0-2347 GCA_031431255.1 Acidimicrobiia bacterium
CTCGTTCGCTTGCTCACGCCGGCAGCATCCACGCGGGCACTCGAAGTGCTCGGTGAAACGCTGGTCGCGCAACGTGACGCCATCGAGCCCCGCCTCGTGCTGGAGACGGCCCTCGTACGGCTCGCCAACCCCGATCTCGACACGTCGCCGGCTGCGTTGATCGAGCGACTCGACCGACTCGAACGGCTGGTGCGTGCGGGCGGCACAGGGTCGACACCCGCGTTGGGCTCCGCGCCGTCCGACCTTCGATCGGCGCCACCCGCACCCGTTGCGGCCCTCGAGGCACCGGCCGCCGCCGAGGTGCCGCCCCCGACGACTGATGCATCCGAAGCCCCGCCGTCGGAGCCCACTCCGCCCGGGCCGTCGCCGGGTTCGGGGCCGATGCCCAGCCTCGCGTCGTCCCGTTCCGCCGTAACTCCGTCAGCCGAGTCCCGACGTTCAGGCGTCGCCGACGGGGCACGAGCACAACTCGGGGCGCGCCCCGCACCGACGCGTCAGCCCGCTCAGCCGGCCCGGCCTGCTTCGCCGGCCCGCCCCACCCCACGCGTTGCCGCCGTCGAGCCGGTGCCCGGCCCGGTTGACGAACGGGATCGAGTTCTCGAGGGCCTGACGGGCAAGGCTCGGGCGATGTTCTCCGCCGGTCACTTCACCTCAGCGGCGCCAGACGAGGTCGAGGTGGCGTTGCCGAACGCCATGCACCTGTCCCGGTGTGAGGAGTTCGTCCCCGACCTGGCTGCGGTGTTCGCAGTCGTTCGCGGTCATCCGGTGGCCGTGCGCCTCGTTGTCGACCCGATGGCAGGTGCACCGATGGCCGACGCTCCCGACGACGCGGGCGGGGTCCTGGCGAACCGCCGTTTTGCCACGATGTCGGCGCCGTTGGCGGAGCCGGTCGAATTGCCGACGCCGACGTCGGAGGAACACGACGTCGACCTCGACGAACTCGTCGACGCGGGCGACGCCTCGTCGTCGACGCTCGAGCACATCTCCCGAACGTTTCCGGGCGCCGAACTCGTCCGCGAGGCATAGCCCCAGCCCATTCCCGAGGACCCTCATGTCAGACACTTCCGGTTTCGATCTCAACGCACTCCTCGGTCAGGCCATGGAGATGCAGCAGCAGTTGGCCGCCGCCCAGGAGGCCGCGGCGCGAACCACGTTCACGGGGTCGTCCGGTGGGGGTGCGGTGCAGGTCGACATCACCGGCACGGGGGAGTTCCTGGCCGTTCGGCTCGATCCGTCGGTCGTCGACCCGTCGGATGTCTCGTTGCTCGAAGATCTCCTCCTCGCCGCACTGCACGACGCCTCGCATCGCGTGGCCGAGTCCAGTGCCCAGGCCATGGGTGGCATCGCCGGTGGGCTCGGGAGTCTGGGCGGCGGAAGTCCGCTCGGCGGACTGCTGGGCTAGTCGATGGCCAACCTCTACGCCGGACCTGTGCAGGAACTCATCGACGAGTTCGGTCGCTTGCCGGGCATCGGCCCCAAATCGGCACAGCGCATCACGTATCACCTTCTGAAGAAATCGAAAGAAGACGCCCTTCGCCTGGCTCGGGCCGTGGCTCGTGCCAAGGAACTCGTGGTGTTCTGCGTACGGTGCTTCAACATCGCCGAACTCGAGGTCGGGCCCGACGGGTCGGTGCACTCTGATGCCCTGCACACCGAGTGCGCGATTTGCCGTGACCCCGCTCGCGACACTCGGGTGCTCTGCGTCGTCGAGGAGCCGAAGGACATCGTTGCGGTCGAACGCACCAGGGAGTTCCGAGGTCGTTTCCATGTGTTGCAGGGGGCGATCAACCACCTCGAGGGGATCGGGCCCGATCAGCTCCGTATCAAGGAACTGCTTGTTCGGCTGGGTGAGGAGGAGATCGACGAGGTGATCCTGTGCACCAATCCGAACCTCGACGGCGAGGCGACGTCGATGTACCTGGCCCGTCTTCTCAAGAACGCCGGGATCACGGTGTCACGTATCGCCAGCGGGCTGCCGGTCGGTGGAGACCTCGAATACGCCGACGAACTCACCCTGGGGAGGGCGCTTGAGGGTCGCCGGCCCGCCGAGGGTTAGCTCGGCGTGGCTCCTCGCCGCGATGCTCGTCGGGTCGTCTGTCGTCGGCTCGACGGCGCCGAACCGGGCGTCGGCTGCTTCCTCCGGCAGAACGGTGATCGAACGTCTTGATCGGGCCGCGCAGAACGCCATGGTCGGCGTCAGCTGGTTCGAGGGCTGTCCGGTTCCGCTTCGCAATCTGCGGCGGGTGACCATAGCGTTCGTCGACTTCTCCGGAGCGAGCCGCACCGGGGTGATCGTCGTTCACCGAGACGTCGCGGCCGCGGTCGTTCGCGTGTTCGCCGCCCTCTA
>JANPDB010000889.1:0-4115 GCA_031431255.1 Acidimicrobiia bacterium
CTGGTTGCTCTACCGATTGATGCGTCCCCTCGATCGCTTCGACGCCGCACTTCTCGGCGGTCTCGTCGCAGTCGGCGGGATCATCGTCGCCACCCCGGTGACGCGCCGGTTCTACGCCCTTGATCTTCTCCCCATCAAGGATGCCTTTGCCGCAGCCGTCGTGACGGCGGCGAGCGTGGTGGTTCTGCAGGCGTTTCTACGGGGTCGCCGGCCTCACCCGTCGGAGGAGTGACCCCGAACAGCAGGAGACTCACCGGTTTCGACGAGTCTCTCCGCTACCGATCGCAGCTTCACATTCAATCGTTGCGACGCACGGCGCAGTACGTCGAAGGCCAGGTCGGCGGTGATGCGCTCGCGCTCCATCAGGATGCCCTGGGCCTGACCGATCAGTTCGCGAGTCCGCAGCGCGTCGGTGAGATTGGCCAGACGCTGACCGTCAGCGGCGCGTTCCTCGGCCAACTCCAGCGCGAGACGGGCGAGCGTGGCGAAGAGCTGTCCCTGTGCTCGATCCGTAGCGCCGAACGCAGATGGTAGGTGTGCATATAGATTCAGAGCGCTCAGCCTCTCCACCGAAAGCGAGTACGACAGCACGCTGCGCACTCCAAGTGCGGCGGCCTCTGGACCGAACGTCGGCCATCGCTTGTCCGCAGCGAGATCATGGGCGTAGAACGTGGAACCTCGAGCGGAGGCATCTATGCACGGCCCCTCATGGGCCTCGATCTGCAGACGATCGAGGGTGTCCGATAGAGATGAGCTCGCCGCTGCAGTGGCCACCGCTCCCTCTCGCGCCAGAAAGACCCCGGCAGCATCGCACCCGTCGATGGTCTCCGCGGCGAGGGCGACGATGTGCTGCAACGTCTCGACGACCGACCCAGGCCGCAACAACTGCTCCGCCACCCGGGCAAAGCTCTCCTCGAGGTGTTCGAGGTCAAGATCGCTGGCCATGATGACAGTTCACCACGTCCGGGCTCACTGTTCCCCCGTCGACGCCCCGATAGTTCGGCCAGAGGATCACTGGTACCATGCGAATGCGCCTTCGACAAGCAGGGTTCGGGAGTGGCTTCTGCCGCTCGCAACCACCGTGAAAGGTGTCGATCATGGCCTCGAAGGAATCGGCGTTCCTGGCTCCGCAGCCCACGTCGCTAGGCGATTTCGGCATCGACATCGCCTTCGATGACAGCGTCACCATCGTTTCTGTGACCGGCGACGTTGATGAGTGTTCCGCTCCTACGCTCACTTCGGTGCTCGGTGCGCTTACCGACGCAGGCCACGTTCGCGTCGTTCTCGACGTTACCGGGGTGAGCTTCTTCGGCGGCTTGGGCCTGGGACTGGTTTCGGTTGCATCGCTGCGCCTCGATTCGTTGGCAGGCACCTTGACGATCCGTGGCGCGTCGGCCACCGTCCGGCGCCTGTTCGCCCTTCCCAGCGTCGGTGTGGCGCCAGGTGTCATGTTTGTGGGCGCGAAGCACTCCGATCTCGGTACCGAACAGCGGGCGGGGGACCGCACCGCGATTCTGGCGAGCCCGCAAGCAGTACGTTCCGGTCTCAACCGGTCGGTCGCCGCGCCGACCAGCACGAAGGTGATCGACGCCGCCCTCCGGCTCGTGACGGTGTTGGCCACGGCCACGGTCGACGGAGCCGACGGTGTGAGCGTGACCCTGGCGCGGGGCGGACACATGGTGACCGTGGCATCGAGCGACGACACCGTTCTGCGGATGGATGAACATCAGTACCGTACAGGCGAGGGGCCATGCCTGGCGGCGGCGTCCGAGGGGCACTGGTTCCATGTGGAATCCCTCGCCGAAGAAGAGCGATGGCCCGACTTCGTTCCCCTGGCCCTCAGCGAGGGGATCGCGAGCGTGCTGTCCACGCCACTGCTCGTGGCCGAGCGGCCGCTTGGTGCGCTCAACATCTATTCGACGAGCGAGCATGCCTTCGGTCTCGAGCAGCAACAACTCGCTGCGCTCTTCGCCACCCAGGCCGCAACGATTCTCACGGACGCCGGTGTTGATCTCATCAGCGCCGATTTCGCCAATCGAATCTCCGAGGCTTTGCACGCACGCGAGGTCATCGCACACGCCCAGGGAGTCGTCATGGCCCGTCGGCACGTGGGTCGTGCTGAGGCGGCCGCGGCTCTGCACCGTGCGGCACGATCGGCGGAGATCTCCGTCGCTGCTCATGCGGCCGACGTCGTGGCGTCGACTCATGACAAGAGCGGCACAGGTCGCTGAGCTCCCCATGGACAAGCCCATCGATATTCTCGAACAAGCCCGTCGCGACCTCGGTCTTTCGGTGGAGGATCTCTGGTTGCGCTACTTCGCCCTCGGCGGCATGAATGCCGCGCTGGAAATCGAAGCAATTCTGTTCGGGGCCCTCGTCTCGGATGACCACAATCGCGACATCATCGCGGTTGCGCTCAACGAACGATTCTCCGAACTTGGCGGAGACCACCCGGTCCGCTACTCCGGTGACGTTCCCGGCGACCATCCACCTGTCGTTTGACAGCCCCGTTTGCGGGGTACCGGTGCGGGCATGCCCGAACTCACCGATCTTTCCGAGCAGCCCATCAGCTTCAACGCCGAGAGCAGCAAGGAGAAGCGTCTTGGCGCGTCCGCCTTCCGGGGCCGTGTCCCGGTTGTGCTGGCCTTTGTCGGGGCACACGGACCCGAGGCCGACTCCGCGATCCTTGGCCTTGACGGTGCCCTCATCCGCTTCGGCGAGCGGCGCATTCAGCTCCTTGTCGTGGTCGATGGGTACCCCTCGGAGGTTGCTGCACGACTTGGCGTGACCGTTCCTTTGATCACCGACGATGGTCTTGCCGAGGAGCTCAACGCCCAGGTGGACGACCACGGGGGGATCAGTGTGGTCATCCTCGGCAATGACGGCCGAGTTCTCGATGTCGAGCGCCAGCTGCCCTGTAAGCATCAGGCATCGGCAATCCTTGTCACGGTTGAGCGGCTCGCAGCCGAGTTTCCCGATCTCTTCGAGGTCCTCCCCGAGAGTGATGAGAACGCGGGGTCGATCGACGATTCGACCAACTTCAGGGAAAACGGTGACGCCCCCAGCTTCCGTCAACGTCTGGCCTGGCTCACCGGCGACCGCGAAAGCGAAGCCAAGGCGCTCGCCGACACGGTCGACGTTCCGCCTTCTTCAGCCGGGAGCGTTCTCGCGGCGGCGAAGAAGGCAGTTGGCGACGCCCACGGTGACTCCTCCGTCGCCGAGAGCGATCCCGTCACCAGCGATGTGGCGAGTCGCGATGACGTGATCGAAAAGCTCTGACGGTGCGTATTCGCCGGGCGCTTCGGGGACTTCCCGATTCGACGTCGACACCATCGCCGCGTGATTCCGCTTCGAAGCAAGATGCCTCGAGAGCTCCCTGGCGGGTGGAAGGAACCCCGTCGACGGCGTCCGACTCGAAGCCGCAGAAGTCTCCCAACGGCGGGCTCCCCCGCTGGGTCACCTGGATCGCCGGAGCGCTGCTCCTCAACTGGATCCTCGCATCGGTGTTCACCCGCCCGACGCCGGCGACGACGATCACCTATAGCAGCTTTGTCGAGCAACTCTCCGCCGGAAACATTTCGACGATCAGCGCGAAGGGCGATTCCATCACCGGCAAGCTGCGCAAGGCGATCGCCGTGAAATCGAAGAGCACAACGACCTTTGCGACGCAACGGCCGGCGTTCGCCGACGACAACCTGCTGGCCGGTCTGCAGGCAAAGAACGTCGTGGTCACCGCCAAACCGCTGGTGTCGGACTCGCCGCTCTGGGCCACGCTTCTCGTGAACTTCGGCCCCACCTTGCTGATCGTTGGGCTCGTCGTCATCGGGACACGGTCGATGCGCAAGTCCGGTGGTCTCGGCGGCATCGGTGGCATTGGCCGGTCGAAGGCCATTCGCGGCGATGAGCTGGGAACGGCACGCGTCACGTTCGCCGATGTTGCGGGGATCGACGAGGTGGAGGAACAACTCTCCGAGATCGTCGAGATGCTCCGCAACCCGGCGAAGTATCACAACGTGGGCGCTCGACTCCCGCACGGTGTGCTGTTGTCCGGGCCTCCCGGCACCGGCAAGACACTGCTTGCCCGCGCCGTGGCCGGCGAAGCCGGTGTTCCGTTC
>JANPDB010000890.1:0-1974 GCA_031431255.1 Acidimicrobiia bacterium
CAAGCTGTTCTGCCTCAGCGGCGCCGTCAGGAAGCCGGGCGTCTACGAAGTCATCTACGGCATCACGCTCCGCCAGCTCATCGATCTTGCCGGTGGCCTTCCGGACGGACGATCCGTCCAGGCGGTGCTGCTCGGCGGTGCCGCCGGTTCGTTCATCGGTCCGGCCGATCTCGACATCCCGCTCACCCTCGAAGCCACCCGGGCCATCGGTGCGTCGCTCGGCTCCGGAGTGGTCTGCGTGTTCGACGACACCGTCGATCTCGTCGATCAGGTGCGCAGGATCGCCGCCTTCTTCCGCAATGAATCCTGCGGTCAGTGCGTGCCCTGCCGGGTCGGCACCGTCCGTCAGCAGGAATCGCTGACCCGTCTCACCATCGGTTCCCGTCCGAACCGTACGCGCGCTGAGGAGTTGGCGCTGCTCAAGGATCTCGGCCAGGTGATGCGAGATGCGAGCATCTGCGGTCTCGGGCAGACGGCCCACAACGCCATCGATTCCGCCATCAAGCTCGGAGTGTTCGCATGACCGCCGTCTCGCTGGGCATGCCGCGACGCATGGTCGAGGCCACCATCGACGGTGCCACCGTGAGGGTGCCTGAGGGCACGACGATCTTCGACGCATGCCGCAGTGCCGGCACCGAGATCCCGGTGCTCTGCCGGGGCGAGACGATCACCCCGAAGAACGCGTGCCGGGTCTGCATGGTCGAGGTCGAGGGCTCCCGGACCCTGGTGCCGTCATGCTCGCGGCCGGTCGAAGCCGGCATGATCGTTCACACCCGCAACGAGCGTGTCGACACTTCTCGCCGCATGGTGCTGGAACTCCTCGGGAGCTCGGTCGACCTCTCGATCACCCCGAACGTGGATCGCTGGAACAGCGAGTACGGCGTCGACACCGCTCGACACGGCGACGTCTCGTTCGCTCCCGACCGTGACTCCCGCGTCACCGGGCACCACCACCCCACCGACGGCTCACTCGCCGAGACGGTCCGCCAGACAATAAAGGACGACAACGACCTCTACGTCCGCGACTACTCGAAGTGCATCCTCTGCTACCAGTGCGTCGACGCATGCGGTGAACAGTGGCAGAACACCTTCGCCATCGGCGTCGCCGGTCGCGGGTTCGACATCCGAATCTCCACCGAGTTCGATGCCGCGCTCACCGATTCGGCGTGCGTCTACTGCGGTAACTGCGTACAGGTCTGCCCGACCGGCGCACTGATGTTCCGAAGTGAGCACGAGATGCGGGCCGCTGGAACGTGGCAACCGGAGGAGCAGACGCAGACCGACACCATCTGTCCGTACTGCGGCGTCGGCTGCCAACTGACGCTCCACGTACAGGACGAGCGCATCGTCAAGGTCACCTCCCCAGCTGAGCACTCGGTCACCCACGGCAACCTCTGCATCAAAGGCCGCTTCGGCTTCGAGTTCGTGCAGAACAGCTGACGCGTCTCTTCCTTGCTCGGTCGCTCCCGGACGGACCCGGCGACCAGACTCGCCTACAAGGCAAACGTGATGAATACCTTGTAACGTGTTCGGCATGTCCAGTTCTGGTGAACTCCGGGTTTCTTCTCGTGGTCAAATGAGCCTCCCCTCGTCCACGAGGCATCGGTGGGGCCTCGACGATGGCGGCGATGTCGGATACCTCGATCTCGGCGACGCCGTGCTGCTCGTGCCGGGTGGCACGCAAGCACTCCGAAACAAGCTGTTGGGCGCAATCAGTGGCGCGGACTGGGAGGCTGCGCGGACCGGGTTCGGAGACGATGACCTGGCCAGCCAGTGACGATTGCGCTCATTGACGACCAGTTGCTCAGCCAGGTGCTGCGGGGCCGCCGTCCGCGGCCAATCGCTTCGAAAGACCTCTACACCACCGGCTACTGGTACGTCCGACTCTGCCAGGCAGTACTTCGAGCCGACGAAAGAACCGGGGTCCTCTCGGCACCGTTCGCCGACCTGGCCCCCAACCTCGTCGACAACGCC
>JANPDB010000891.1:0-2716 GCA_031431255.1 Acidimicrobiia bacterium
GTGGGAGGCAGCGCCGCACTGATCACGCCGCTGGTCGAGCGGCGGCTGCTCGGCCCGGGATGGTCGAGCCGGCTCCTCCAGGCGGTGCTGCTCGAAATGCTGCGCGACAAGGTGAACGTCGCCGCTGTCGCGGAAGCACGCGACGAATATGCCCGACGCCGCTGCGAGGTGGTGCAGGCACTGACCGATCGAGGCGTGGCATGCCACGGATCCGACGGCATCAACCTCTGGGTCGACGTGGCCGACGAACGCGGGGCGGCACTCTCCCTTCTCGTCGAAGGCATCGGGGCGGCACCCGGATCGGCGTTCGAGGTCACCCCGGGAACGCAACACCATCTGCGGTTGACGGTCGGACAGGTCAGCGACGGTGTGGAGCGGTTGGCCGACGCTGTCGCGCGAGCCGCTCATGCCCAGGCCTCGGATCGTCGCCGGAGCCGCTGAGTCGCTTGGTCCGGTGCGGCCCCGGCGTCGTCGGCTGTTCCCGGCGTTGTCGGCATCCCAGACCGGCCCGAAATTGCCGATTTCCGTCAGTTTGCCGCCATCTGGGATGCCGCAATGGGAGATGTGGGATACGGCACCGTGCCACCGGGCGTGCGGCCCCGTCAGTTGTTGCCGGCGCGCTCCAGGGCGTAGAAGCGGTGGGGGCTGTCCTTGGGCACATGGAGTCCTCCGCCGACTTCGACGAAGAACTTGCGAAGTCGGCGCCGGTACCACGCAGCTGATCGCCAGAACGCATCGAGGTCGCTGGCGGCGGCGTCGATGACGTCACCGTCGAGGTCGTCCTGGGTCGGGATCTCCAGCATGATCAGTCCCCGGGTGGCCGAAGCCAGATGGGAGATTGCCCGAACGGCGGCGTCGTCATCCAGGTAGTGCAACGTCCCCTGACACACGACGAGGTCATAGGTTCGCGACGGCTTCCACGTCGCGATGTCGCGTTGCTCGTGGCCATAGCGTTTCGCCGCGTAGTCGCTGATATCGACGCCCGTGTAGCGGACCTTCGGGTGATGCGCGGCGAGGTGACGCCTCCACCAACCGGGGCCTGCTCCGACGTCGAGCACGGATCGAACGGGTATCCCCCACCACTTCGCCAATGCGAGTGTGCCGTCGGCAAGGTGTCCGATGCGGGCCGCAGTCTGCACGGGACGACGCCCGTACCAGCGCGTGTAGTACGCAGAGTCAAAACGGTCAGCGCGCGTAGGGATTGACGTTGGCTGAGCGCGAGGGGACATCGGGAACGCGTGCGATCAATCGATGCAGACGGGCCCGGCCTGCACGGTACGCGTGCGAGCAGCGCCGACCCCGTCGTCGGGCGGAGCGAACATCCCGCTCATCGGTTCTCCTCCGATCGAGACGAACCACACCGGTCCTTCGATGTCCGATACCTGGAACGTCACATCCGGGTTCCAGCTGGTCATTTCGTTCCTGCTTCGACCGAGCGCCGGCTGTCCGTCGTCGAGCACGAAGCGGTCCACGGGCATCTTCGGATCGGGATCGTCGAAGACGAGATAGCTGAGAAGGTGCTCGACCTTGTCCGTGACGAGCAGCGTCGGACCTTCAGCGAACGTCATCGACAAGCGCCCCCAGGTGACGTAGCGATTCCGACGTCCAAGGCCTTCACACGGCGACTGCGAAATGTCCCAGCCGGTGTCCTCGCTCGGCTTGCCGAAGATCTCGTTCAACGACGAGATCACGGCGTTCGCCTCATCCCCGAGAAGGAACGGACCAATACCGACCGGCGTCATGACGAGAGGTCCCGTCAGATCCTCCGGCGACACCACCGGGACGCGGGCCGTGTCACTGGTAGGAAAGGTGGTCGCCACCGAGTCGACCGCGATGCCTGTGTCCGTCGTCCCCGAGGCCGTGGTGTCGGCCCCTGAAGAGCTCGCATCGCTGTCGTCGCTGCAGCCGCTCATCGACGCGAGCAGGAACAGGGGAATCGTGAGAATGGCTGCTGTAGTCCGTCGCATCAGTCGTCCGTCCCGGTTCACACCTTGAGCAGGAGGCTCGTCGGGTCATACGCATACTGGCCGATCCAGAGGTGCATCGGCAGATCTTCGCGAATCCAGGCACCATCGACGCGCACATCGAGCACCCGGCGATCGACGACGATCTCGGCGGTGGTGAGGGCATCGGGAAGTACATCGACCCGCACGAAGCCGACCAGTCGGCGCTCCGCCCGCTCGAATCCCGAACCAGGAACGCCCCCGTACACCTGCACCACCGCACTCGTAGCCCGCCCGCCGGTGTTCGCAATGCGACAGCTCAGGTGGATGCGGTCACCGTCGACCCCCTCCACCTGCGCGCTCTGGAGTTCGGTCCGGCCGTAGGAGAGACCGAAGCCGAAGGGGTATGCGGGCTCGACCCCGTTGCGCCGCAGGAGCGCATGTCCGTGCCAAAGGTCGTAGGTCTCGTTGGTGGCGTCGACGTCCCAGTGCGGCAGGTCGGCTTCATCGACGGGCACCACGAACGGGAGGCGGCCGGTGAAGTCGGAGTCCCCGGTGAGCAGCGAGCCGAGGGCATGTCCACCCTCCATTCCCGGGTACCAACTCATCACGATCGCCCGGACGGTCGCGGCCCATGGCATCGTGACGGCACTTCCGCTCATCACGACGACCACAACATTGGGGTTGACCGCCACGGCGGCGGCGATGCAGCTCTCGTCCTCGGGAAGAAGCCGAAGGCTGCGGCGATCACCGCCGGGCGAGAACTCGCGTTG
>JANPDB010000892.1:0-3723 GCA_031431255.1 Acidimicrobiia bacterium
CCCCGCCGATCGCCGTACAGCTCTACTCCCTGCGCGAACAGGCGAAGGACGACTTCGCCTCGGTGCTGCGCCGGGTGGCGGAGATGGGTTATGTGGGCGTCGAGCTCGCCGGGTTCCACGACCTCACGCCGACGCAGTTCACCGCGGTCGCGAAGGAGACCGGACTACGGGTGTGCAGTGCACACGCCGGGAACCTCGACCCCGACGCGTTCAATCCGCTTCTCGACGACGTGCAGTCGGTGGGATGCGACACCGTGGTTGCGGCCTTCCTGCCGCCGGCCTCGTTCGCCGACCTTGACGCCGTCAAGCGCACCGCCGAGACGCTCAACGCCACCAACACGATCGCCCGCTCCCGAAGCCTGAGCCTCGCCTACCACAACCACTGGTGGGAGTTCGAGACGATCATCGACGGCCGCACGGCGTGGTCCCACCTGTTCGAACGTCTCGATCCGACCGTCTTCGCCGAGCTGGACATCTATTGGGCGACCGTCGGCGGGGCCGACCCGGTGGAGGCCATCGTCGAGGTGGGGCCCCGGATCCGTCTGCTGCATGTGAAGGACGGCCCCGCCGACGATCCGAAGAGCTCGATGGTCCCGGTCGGCTCGGGCTCGCTCGACATCACCCGTGTGCTCGCTGCTGCTGCGTGCGCAGAGTGGCACATCGTGGAGCTGGACCGCTGCGACACCGACATGTTCTCGGCCGTGGCCGACAGCCACCGGTTCCTCGTGGGCGGCGGCTTCTCGGCGGGCCGGGCATGACCCGCATCGGCATCATCGGCTGCGGGAACATCGCGCCGGTCTATGTCCGCACACTCGCCGAGATCGATTGGATCGACATCGCCGCGTTTGCCGACGGGCTGCCTGGCCGAGCGGAGAAACTGGCGGCCGACCACGCCTCGCTGGTCGGCCCCGAGCGGCAGACCACCGCCATGTCGGTCGACGAGATGCTCGCCGATCCGTCCATCGACGCCGTCGTCAATCTGACCCCCGCGCAGGTGCACACGAGTGTCTCGAGGGCGGTGCTCGCCGCCGGCAAGGCGGTGTTCAGCGAGAAGCCTCTGGGCATCGACTTCGACGACGGACGCGCGCTCACCGAGACTGCAGCAGAGCGTGGCCTTCGGATCGGCTGCGCACCCGACACCTTCCTCGGCGCGGGCCTTCAGACGGTGCGCGACGCCATCGACCGCGGGATGATCGGCGAACCGCTCGCCGCGAACGCGTTCATGCTCGGGTTCGGTCCCGAGTGGTGGCATCCGAACCCGGAGATCTTCTACGGCCCCGGAGCGGGACCGCTCTTTGATATGGGCCCCTACTACCTCACTGCGCTGACGTTCCTGCTCGGCCCCGCCCGTTCGGTTATGGGTTCGGCCCGCATCGGCATCGCCGAACGTGTCGTTCACTCGAAGGGCCGCGTCGGCGATGTCGTTACGGCGACGGTCCCGACCCACGTCTCGTCGATCATCGAGTTCGCTTCCGGTCCGTCGGCGACGCTCGTGACGAGTTTCGATGTGAAGGCCAGTCGGTACCGCAATATCGAGATCTACGGTTCGGAGGCCACGCTCTCGGTGCCGGACCCGAACACGTTCGGCGGACCGGTGCAGATTCGTTCCCTCATCGCCGACGACTGGCGGGACGTCCCGCTGAAGAAGACCACCATTCCCCAGCAGCGGGGCATCGGCCTTGCCGACATGCTTTCGGCGACGAAGCAGGGGAGGCCGCACCGGGCGTCCGGAGATCTGGCGCTCCATGTCCTCGAGATGATGACGTCGATCGTCCGCTCGTCCGACGAGGGTCGTCGCATCGACCTGACCACCAGCTGTGAGCGTCCGGCACCGCTCCGTTCGGGGCTCGCGCCCAACACCTTCGACTGACGGCGCCGACTCCGTGCCTGGCCCGTCCGGCGTTGCGGGGTCCTGTCGCCGATCCTCCCCACCCGCTGCGGTAGTCGCCCGTTGCTCCTTCGTCGCTCCGGGTCTGCGTTCCTCGGGGAGGGGGCCCCATCAGCGCCACCCCTTCACGCCGGGCGGCTTGGTTCTTCGCCGGTTGCGTCGCTCAGCTCACCGAGCGGAGCGAGGACGACAGGGCGACCGTCGTCGCGACGGGCCTGATCATGGCGATGCGCTCCGTTCGCACGCTGAGAACGCGCTCCGACCACGGGTCGAGCCGTGGCGTCCGGCCCGGCGCGGTGCGGAAGAACGTGGTGAGGGGCCCCTCGAGCGCGTACCCATCGGCGGCGTCGACGTGCTCGGAGGTGTTGTCGATGAGCGTGATCTCGAAACCCATGGCTGTACTCTGACGGCCGAAGGCTGGGGACGACAAGGGCGGCAAGGCTGTGGATTGTCGGGGTTTTCCACAGGTACACTTATGAATACTCATGCAGGGGACTGCATGATCCGCTATGCTGCGTCTCATGGCCTCAGTTGGCATCATCGGGGCGTCCGGCTACACGGGCGCCGAACTCTTACGTCTCATCCACGGGCATCCGGGTCTCGACCTCCGGTGGGCCACAGGCGACTCCCAGGCCGGGACGCCGGCCCGGACGCTTTATCCCAGCCTCGCCACGGCCTATCCCGACCTGCTCTTCTCCACCTACGAGCCGAGCGCTGCCGACGACTGCGATCTGGTCTTCCTATGCCTTCCCCACGGGAAGAGCCAGGAGCTGATGCCCGATCTCATGAAGCGTGTTCCGCACATCGTCGACCTCGGCGCGGACTTCCGTCTCAACGACGCGCAAACGTACGAGCGCTGGTATCACGAGGAGCACACGCAGCCGACGTTGCTCAAGAAGTTCGTTTATGGCCTGCCCGAGCTGTTCCGCGCCAAGCTCAAGAATGCTCCGTTGATCGCCGCCCCGGGCTGCTACCCGACCTGTGCGTCGCTCGGACTCGCTCCCCTGGTGAAACACGGGGTCATCGAACCGATGGGCATCATCGTCGACGCCGCCACGGGCATCTCAGGCGCAGGACGAGCGCTCAAGCACACGAGCCTCTATGGAACCGTCGCCGAGAACATGGAGGCATACGGACTTCTGAACCATCGGCACACCGCCGAGATCGAGATGCTCACGGGTGCTCAGGTGCTGTTCACCCCGCACTACGCCCCGATGACCAGAGGCATGCTCACCACCAGCTACGCCCGGCCAACCGGGGCCACCTCGACCGACGCGCTGCTCGCCATGCTTCATGGTGTGTATTCGGGCGAACCGTTCGTCACCATCGTCGACGGGTCGCCTTCGACCAAGGCGGTGATGGGCACCAACGTCTGCCAGATCACCGCGCGCTACGACGAACGCACCGGCTACGTCGTCGTGATTGCAGCGATCGACAACCTGACGAAGGGGGCCAGCGGGGCGATGATCCAGTGCGCGAACCTTGCGCTCGGGATCGAGGAGACCACCGGCCTCGCGACGATCGGCCTCTATCCGTGAGCGCGGAACCGGCCGATCCGCTCGATACGGACGCGCTGTCGGCGGTGACCAAAGCGCGCGTACTGGTCGAGGCGCTTCCCTACATCAAGAGGTTCTGGGGAAAGGTCGTCGTCGTGAAATACGGCGGCAACGTCCTCGCCGCCACCGATGACCGGACCGCTCTGCGGTTGTTCGCCGAAGATGTCGTCTTGATGCGATCGGTGGGCATGCGGCCCGTCGTCGTTCACGGGGGCGGGCCCCAGATCGGCGAGATGCTCGAGCGCCTCGCGATCACGAGCGAGTTCCGCAACGGGCTCC
>JANPDB010000893.1:0-5331 GCA_031431255.1 Acidimicrobiia bacterium
GGCCTACTACGTGTACCTCTGGGCGGAGGTTCTCGACGCCGACGCCCACGATGCGTTCGTCGAGGCCGGCGACCCGTTCGACGCAGCCACGGCGGAGCGTCTGTGCCGGTTCATCTATTCGTCCGGCAACACCATCGAACCAGGCGAGGCGTATCGAGCGTTCCGCGGAAACGACGCCGGCATCGAACCGCTTCTGCGAGGTCGCGGGCTGCTCGCCTGACGGATAGGCGAACGGGTATTCGACGAACGGAACAGTTGTTCGCCTAGGCTCCATCCGGTGGGGGTTCGAACTGCGACACGAGGCAGGCGGCCTCCCACGCTCGGGCAGCAGTCGCTCGATGATCTCGGCACACCGCTCTCCCACGTCACCTTTGTGGTGATCGACCTCGAGACGACCGGCGCCTCCCCGCGCGACTGCGCCATCACCGAGGTGGCGGCGGCACGTTACGAGGGCGGCGTGTGCACGGGGACGTTCTCGACCCTCGTCAATCCCGGCGTGGAGATCCCCCCGTTCATCACTTACCTCACTGGCATCACCGAGTCGATGATCGGTCCGGCGCCTCGCATCGAAACGGTGCTGCCGGCGCTACTCGAGTTCATCGGCGGCGCAGTGCTCGTCGGCCACAACGTCCGCTTCGACATCGCGTTCCTCGACGCCGCGCTCCGCGCCCACGACTATCCGACGCTCTCGCATCGGCGAATCGATACCTGCTCGCTCGCTCGCCGGCTCGTGCGTTCCGAGGTCGCCAACTGCAAGCTCGGAACGCTGGCGGCTCACTTCGCGTTCGCCCACCAGCCGACGCACCGGGCCCTGGCCGACGTGCGCGCCACTGCGGATCTGCTGTTCTTCCTGCTCGAGCGCGCCGCCGGGTACGGCGTCCTCGGCCTCGACGATCTGAGTGAGCTCCCGGCGATCAACCGTCACCCCCAGGCCCATAAGCTCGCGCTCACCAACGATCTCCCGAGGCGGCCCGGGGTCTACGTGTTTCGCGACCGCGGTGGCACGATCGTCTACGTCGGCAAGGCGACGAACCTGCGGGCCCGCGTCCGCAGCTACTTCTCCACCGACGACCGCCGCAAGATCGGACCGATGCTCGAGATCCTCCATCGGATCGATCACATCGAGTGCGCCACGGCGTTCGAAGCCGCCGTCCTCGAGGTTCGCCTGATCCAGCGTGAGCTTCCCCGGTTCAACCGGCAGGCCAAGCTCTGGACACAGTATGCGTACATACGGATCGCGGTGCATAGTCCGAAGTACGCGATCACCACGACCCGCGACGCGAACCTCACCGACGCCCGCTACCTCGGGCCCTTTTCGTCGCTGGTTGCCGCCCGCGTCGCCGCCGCAGCCCTCAAGGAGGCGGCCGCCTGCCACGAAGCCGACGGGCCCCAGCTCTTGCGCCTTCTCGAACGCCCCGACTCGTTGCTCGCCCCGCTCGCCGAGCGCATGCAGCGCCTCGCCGGCGAGGAAGCGTTCGAGCAGGCGGCACTTCTCCGAGATCGCGCCGGCACGCTCGCCCGGGCGCTTCACCGCCAGCGGGTCGTGGCAGCGCTGCGCAACGCAGGTTGGCTGGAGGTCGAGGCCGACGGCCGGATCATCCGGATCGATCACGGTCGCATCCGCTTCGGTGACGGACGTGCCGACCCCACGCGGGCGCCCGGACGAGATGCGCCGATCCCCCGCAACCTCGTCGACGAACTCTCGCTGGTCGCCGCCTGGCTCGGCCGACGCGACCCGGGCAGTCGGATCAAACACGCCGACGGCGGGCTGTCGTGGCCCCTCCACGCGCCACCCCGGTTCGAGATCAGACAACCGCGCAACGACGGAACCGACAAGCAACTCGAACGCGCGCCGACCACGCCGCCGACACTGCACCCACCGTCGCCGGAGCGACGCGACGCTCGGGTCAGCCCGCCGGCTCGGCCAGCTCGCGGGTCAGCCGCACGAGATCGTCGAGCACCCGGCGGGCCGAGCCGTCGTCGATCGCCGACTGCGCCAGCCTGACGCCCTCGGCGACGTCTGCGGCGAGGCCGGCGGCGAGGAGGCCGGCGCCGGCATTGAGCACCACGATGTCGCGGTGAGCACCCGGCGTTCCGTCGAGCACCCGGGTGAGCGCGAGCGCGTTGTCGGCCGCGGTGCCGCCGAGCAGGTCGGCCGAGGACGCTTTCGCCAGACCGACCGACGCCGGATCGAACACGCTCTCGACGATGCGGCCATCCGAACCGAGCCGCCACATGGTCGATGTCGTGGTCGTCGTGAGCTCGTCGAGACCGTCGTGGCCGTGGACGAACACCGCAGAGACAGTTCCGGCATCGGCGAGCACGGCCGCCATCTTGGGAGCCATCGACGGATCGGCCACACCGACCAGCTGACGGCGAACGCGACCAGGGTTGGCAATGGGTCCGAGGAAGTTGAACATGCTGGCCACGCCCAGTTCGCGACGGATGGGCGCGGCGTGGCGCATTGCTGGATGGAACCGCGGCGCGAGGCAGAATCCGACGCCGACGTCTTCGACACAGCGCGCCACCGCCGCCGGGGAGAGTTCGAGCACCACCCCGAGTGCTTCGAGCACGTCGGCCGACCCTGATTGCGAGCTGGCGGCGCGTCCGCCGTGCTTGCACACCACCCCGCCGGCGCCGGCGACCACGAACATCGCCGTCGTCGAGATGTTGATGGAATTGCTCCGGTCCCCACCGGTACCGCACGTGCAGATCGCCTTCTCCCGCACGACGTCCGACAGCGGAACCGGGACCGACACGGCCAACATCGCCGCCAGGGCGGCCCCGAGCTCGTGCACCGATTCGCCCTTGGTCCGTAACCCGATGAGCAGCCCGCCCACCTGGGCCGGCGTGGCCGCCCCCTGAAGGATCTCGCCCACTGTGGCCGCGACGACGTCGGCAGGGAGGTCGTGACGCGCGCTCAGCTGGGCGAACACCTCCGGCCAGCCCCCGAATGCGGCCAGGGTGGCAAGCGATTCGGTCGGGACGGTCGGCGTCGTCATGGGGTGTTCAAGCTACAAGGGCGAGCGCTGGCCCGTACCGCGAATGCACAACGGTCCACCGACGTAGGTGTCGATGGACCGTCGCGTGTGGGAACCGTTCCGAGAGGGCCGACTCCGTGAACCTGTTTCTGCGGTCAACCCACAGAGATGCTGCGGATGAAACACCAGGAGTGAGCCGACCCGGGCCCCCAGCCCGATCCACAAGTCCTGGACGAGTCGTGGTTCAGGCAGCCCGGCGACGCTGGCGGATGATCCGACGGCGCTCGCGCTCCGTGCAGCCACCCCAGATGCCGTCGCGCTCGCGGGCGATCAGCGCGTATTCGAGGCACTGGAGGCGCACCGGACAATCCGCGCAGATCGCCTTCGCCTCGTCGGCATCGTCGTCGGACACCGGGTAGAAGATCTCGGGGTCGACGCCTTTGCACTGACCTTGTTCACGCCAAGCTTGGGATTTCATCATGATCAAACCGTCTTTCAACGTGTTCCGGGCGGTGGTCCGGAATGGGGGGGCCGCAGAGTATTGTTCGTCGGCTTGGGTCCTGTCCAGGGCCTTCACCAAATGTTTACCAATCGGCACGGAGAGTGGCCGAAATTCGCGTGTCGTGACCAAACGGCGTGACAATTGCCACGTCAACCAGGTACAACACCCGTGCGATCAGCTTTATTCGTTCTCCATGAGTATCGGATGAATAGGCCGTTTGGTCCAGGGTTCCTTACACAACCCGAACATCTCGCCGTAGCCGACGCTCAATGACGGTCACCTAAGTGAGTCGAGGGCCTGCTGGAGGCGGCCAGCGTGGCTCTTCTCGGCCCGGGCGAGGGTCTCGAACCACTCGGAGATCTCGACGAAGCCCTCCTCGCGGGCAGCCCTGGCGAACGCCGGGTACAGGTCGGTGTAGTCGTAGGTCTCGCCGGCGACCGACGATTTCAGGTTGTCCTCGGTCGACCCGATGCTCATGCCGGTGGCCGGGTCACCGGAGTCGAGGGTTGCCAGGTATTCCAGGTGGCCATGCGCGTGGCCGGTTTCACCGTCGGCGATCTTGTTGAACAGGCCGGCGACATCGGGGTAGCCCTCGATGTCGGCCTTCTGGGCGAAATAGAGATAGCGACGGTTCGCCTCGCTCTCTCTGGCGAAGGCCTGCCGGAGGTTTGCTTCGGTCTTTGTGCCCTTGATGGACATGGCGACATCCTTGGTTTTCCGTTGTCGACGGGGACAGGTCCTGCGGTCGTACGGCGGCTGCATCCGAGATGGTTCCGCTCGCCGGGCTGGCGAACCACAGTAGGTGTTCGACACCGGGGTCAGTCGTTCGAACACTCGGCAGGCATCCGACCCGGCGGCACCCCTATTTCAGGGAGACTGAAGCCGATGTCGATTCCGCTGGCTCAGCCCGATCCTCACGCCGCCCCGGAAGCGATGGCGCCGATACGGGCGGTCGCCCTGCTCGGCGTGGTCGTTTGCGCCGTCATCCCTGCTTTCGTCCTGCGCTTCTCCTCACTCGAGCCACCGGCCGGAGTCGCCGCGGCAGTCTTCGGGCTCGGCATCGTCGCCGCGGCGTTCCTGCTCGCCTGGGGGGCCGAGGCCGCCCAGGTCGACATCTCGGCCGGGCTGGCCATTGCCGTCCTCGCGTTCATCGCCGTGCTCCCGGAATACGCCGTCGACATGGTCTTTGCGTCGAAGGGCGGCCATGCCTACGCCGAGCACGGGCGGGTCTGCCGGGCCGTGGGCGCGACCGGCGAGCCACCGTGCTCGCTCGCCCTGGCCAACATGACCGGCAGCAACCGGTTGCTGATCGGCATCGGTTGGACGCTCGTCGTCGGGATCGCCTGGTACCAGTGGCGTCGTCGCGGACGCACCGACACCAACGTCCGCCTCGAGCGGACCAACAGCGTCGAGGTGTCGTATCTGCTCCTCGCGTCGCTCTACGCCCTCACCCTGCCGCTGAAGCGTTCGCTGACCCTGATCGACGGCGCCGTGCTCGTCGCCATCTTTCTTGCCTACACCGTGCGCATCGCCAAGGCACCCTCGGAGGAGCCGCACCTCGTCGGGCCCGCCCGAGTGATCGGCGAGCTCCCCACGAAGCAGCGGCGCATCGCTTACGGCTCCCTCCTCGGATTCGCCGCGTTGGTGATCCTGGTGTGCGCCGAACGCTTCGCCGAGGCCCTCGTCGACGGAGGCAGGGCTGCCGGTATCAGCGAGTTCTTCCTCGTGCAGTGGGTCGCGCCTCTGGCATCGGAGGCACCCGAACTGCTCATCGCGGCGATGTTCGCCTGGCGTATGGCAGAGGCGAGTGGGCTCTCGACCCTCGTCTCCTCGAAGGTGAACCAGTGG
>JANPDB010000894.1:0-6107 GCA_031431255.1 Acidimicrobiia bacterium
AGCTCGCACCGGAACAGGTCACGGCCACCATGCTCGCCGGTGAGACGATCACCGCGAAGCTCACGGCCGCGCCCGGGAACGGCGCAGCCATCGGCGGGCTCAAGGTCACCACCGAGAACGCCTGGTTCGCGGCACGCCCGAGCGGCACCGAAGACGTCTACAAGATCTACGCGGAATCCTTTCGAGGACCCGAACACCTCGTCGAGGTGCAGGCCGCGGCGCGGGCACTCGTGAGCGAAGTCCTCGGCGCCTGAGGGCGGCGCGGTCCCGGTTACCCGAGACAGGACGACCTGCGCGAGCCTAGAGAGTCCTGTCACCCGACAAACGACGGGAAACGGTCTCGCGCCGAACCGACGATTCATCAAGATGAGGTGCAGACGAATGCGAGGGAGCCCACAGGGTTGACCCGGAAGACCGGCTATCTCACCGTCCGCGACGGCGCGGATGCAGACATCCCGCTCGCCACCCACGAAGTCCAGCGCGAGGGCTTCACGCTCCTGCCCCAGGTGTTCTCTCCGTCGGAGGTTCGAGCGCTAGCCGACGAGATCTCGGCAGTCTTCGACGACATCGGGCCCGACGTCCGTTCGACCCGTGTCGCCGACGGACACTTTGAACCGTTCCGCTACGAGATGCTCAACCGGAGCGCCCTCGCCCAGCAGGCGATCGGGCATCCGGCGATCCTCTCCGTCATCGAGCCCCTCCTCGGGGAGGACTGTCATGTCATCGCGAACACGGCGTGGCGCCAGCCGGCAGATGACAACCGGCACGGAGGACGCTTCTGGCACATCGATTCGGGTCCCCACATCCCGCGTCCCGCGGATGTTCCATGGGACGCGCGAATCCCGTATCCGATTTTCGCGGTGGCCTGTCACCTCTTCTTGGTCGACTGCCCACTCGAGTGCGGGCCGACGGGCGTGATCCCCAAGAGCCACACATCCGGCCAGGCACCTCCTCGTGATCGTGCTGCGGACGACACGCTCACGTGGAACGGTTTCGGCCCGGTGCCGATCGTCGCCAAAGCCGGTGATGTGTCGTTGTTCGTGTCCGACGCTTGGCACCGTCGCCTGCCCAGTCTCGAAGGCGACCCCGGCCGGTTCTTCCTCCAAGTGCACTACGGACGACGTGACCTGGCCCAGCGGCTCCGGACGACCGACCGGGCGAACCATTTGTCCGACGCGGCGATCACCCGGGCAACGACGCCGCGGGAGCGCTCACTCATCGGCCTGCACAAGCCGGGCTTCTACGACGGGTAAGCCGGCGAGGCGTCACCATGCGCCGTCGGGAGTCGGGCCGAACCGATAGATCGCCGGTCCGTCCGCCGTGGGGTGGAACACCACGGAAACCGCCATGCCGATGTGGATGTCGTCGACGTCACAGCCGACGATGTTGGTCAGGACGCGAGGACCTTCGTCCAGCTCGACGTAGGCCACGACGTAGGGGCTGTGCTCTGCCCACACGCCCGCACCCTTTCGAGTGATCGAGAACGAGTAGATGGTTCCCCGGCCCGACGCGGGCACCCAGTCGACCGACGAAGACGCGCACACGGGGCAGAAGCTCTTCGGATACCAGATCGTCGCACCGCACTCCACACAGCGCGGCAGGACGAGCTGTCCGACGGCGGTCGCTTCCCAGAACGGACGGGTCTCGGTGTTCACATCGACACCGCGCACCGGCAGCGAACTGCTCATGACGTCCTCCCGAGGATGAGGGTGGCGGAGCCCGTCCGCGTTCCCAGGTTGCCGCCGGTGCCGTGGGCGAGGACGAGCTCGCAACCAGGCACCTGCACCGCGGGGTGGGCTTCGCCTCGCACCTGCCGAACGGCCTCGATGATCTTGGTCATGCCACCTCGGTTGGACGGATGGTTGTTGCAGAGCCCACCGCCATCGGTGTTGAAGGGCAATCGTCCGCCGGCCTCGAGCGCCCCCGATTCGACGAAGGCGCCGCCCTTTCCCTTCTCGCAGAATCCCAGGTCCTCGAGCGTCTGCAGCACGGTGATCGTGAAGCTGTCGTAGATCGACACGTACTGGATGTCGGCAGAAGTCACGCCGGCCTCGGCGAAGGCTCTCGGACCCGACCACACCGCAGCGGTGTGGGTGAGGTCGACGCGTCCGTTGGCGCTGTGCTTGATGGCCTCGCCGTGCCCGAGTACTGATGCACAGCGCTCGGGCCGGGCGAGGTCCCGCGCCACCTCGGGGCTGACCACGACAACCGCACCTCCACCGTCGGTGATGACGCAGCAGTCAAGTCGATGGAGCGGATCGGCCACCATCGGCGAATCGAGCACCTGCTCGACCGTGACGACATCGCGAAGGAAGGCGTTGGGATTGTGCGATGCGTGTTTCGACGCCGCGACCTTGATCATCGCCAGCTGGCTGCTCGTCGTCCCGAACTCGTACATATGGCGGGCGGCGGCCAGCGCATACATGTTGGGGACGTTCGAACCCCACTGCGACTCGAACGGACCCTCCGGCGCACTGGCACCGCCCGCACTTCCACCGGGAGCTCCGCCTCCGGTGCGGGGCTTGCCGCCGAGCGTGATGAGCGCCACCCGGCACTTTCCGGCGGCGATTGCCGCAGCAGCATGGCCGACGTGGGCGAGGTATGACGAGCCACCAGTCTCGGTGGTGTCGGTGTAGTTGACCCGCAGACCGAGATAGTCCGCCATCGAGATGCCGCCGAACCCGGGGGCGTCACCGGCGCAGAAGTAGGCGTCGACATCGGAAAGAGCCAGCCCGGCATCGGCGAGGGCACCCACGGCGACCTGGGCGTGGATCTGCGGAAGGCTCAGATCAGGAAGGTGGCGGCCCGGGTGTTCGAAGACCCCGGCAATCTTGGCGAGGTGTCGGTCGTCGCGAGCCATGGGGTGAACCTAGCGGCGGGCCCGTCGCGAATTCGAACCGACGGCCTCTCTCCTGGGTCAGCTGGTGTGCGCTGGGTCGGCGGAGGCGCCAAACGTGCACAAAACCCGACCCAGCGAGTGACAGCCGACCCAGAGCGCTCGGCCGACCCCGGCCGCGTCGCGGATGGCGGCGATTCCACGTCGACTTCGGAAGTTCCCGCCACAACCGCTAGCTTCAGGTTCACACCGCCCGAGTTCGCCGAGTGAGGAGCCACGCGTGTCCATCAGGATCGATCCCGATACCGGCCTGAAGGTATTCGCCACACGGGCGGCCAAGGCGACAGACAAGATCGCGGGCAAGGGCTATTCGATCCTCGACGACACGTCCCTCACCACGCTCCCGCCGCCTCCGCCGGGTGCGGTGTTCAACGCCGAGGAACAGGCGAAGTACCAGGCGTACAAAGAAGCGCGGCGGGGTGCAGCCGACTACATGGCGATGGACGGGGCGTTCAGCACCTACCTGAAGGACGTCTACTCCGCCGACCCCGTGCCTCGAGAGGCGCTCACCGACAAGTGTGAGGTCCTCGTCGTCGGTGCCGGCTTCGCCGGCCTGCTCCTCTGGTATCGCCTGCGAGAGGCTGGGTTCGTCGACGTGCGGTTCTGTGAGAAGGGCGGTGACGTCGGCGGCACCTGGTACTGGAACCGCTATCCCGGAGTGGCATGCGATGTGGAGGCCTACAGCTACCTGCCGCTGCTCGAAGAGATGGGATACATCCCGTCGATGAAGTTTGCATCGGGTTTCGAGATTCTCGAGTACTGCCAGGCAATGGCGGACAAGTTCGGCTTCTATGACCACTGCCTGTTCCACACCACGGTCGAGAAGACGGAGTGGGACGAAACGATGGGCTTGTGGACGGTGCACACCGACCGCGGCGACGCGATGCGGGCGCGCTACATCATCCTGGCCAACGGCATCCTCACCAGTCCCAAGCTGGCCCGCATCGAGGGGATGGAGAGCTTTCGCGGTGAGGCGTTCCACACTTCGCGTTGGAACTACAACGTGGATCTCAATGGCAAACGCGTCGGGATCATCGGGACCGGGGCCACGGCGGTGCAGGCGATTCCTGAACTGGCCAAGATCGTCGGCGAGCTCTACGTGTTCCAGCGCACACCTTCGACCATCGACGTGCGTGATCAGCGGGCGACCACCGACGAAGAGATCGCCGCATGGGCTGACGAACCGGGATGGGCCCGTGCGCGGCGCGCACGCTTCTCCAAGATCTCCGCGGGACGCACAGCCATCAAGGCCAATGACGACTATCTCGCCGGAAAGGTGGCCGACTTCAAAGAGCGTAAGGAACACGAACGGCAACTCTCACCGGACGAGATGATCGACAAGCAGCTCGATACCAACTTCCGCATCATGGAACAGGTGCGGGCGCGCGTCGACGCGATCGTCAAGGACCCCAAGACGGCAGAGGCGCTCAAGCCGTACTACCCCTACGGCTGCAAGCGCCCCACGTTTCATGACGAGTACCTGCCGACGTTCAATCGACCCAATGTGGTCCTCGTCGACACTGCGCCGACGGGCGTGAGCCACATCAACGAGCGTGGCGTGGTGCATGACGGCGTGGAGTATCCGATCGACGTGCTGATCTACGCGACCGGCTTCCAGTGGATGGCAACGTCGACGTTCAACATGATCACCGGACGAGGCGGCCTCACGTTGAGCGAGAAGTGGAAATCCGGAGGGACGAAGACGTTCCTCGGCATTCACAGCCACGGCTTCCCGAACCTCTTCATCGTGACCGGGCCGCAGGGTGGAGGCGGGAGCTTCAACTTCACCGACGCCATCGAACAGCATGTCGAGTACATCGCTTGGCTGCTCACCACGATGCACGCTCGAGGCGTCAACGTGGTCGATGTGCGCGAGGAGCCAGAGATCGCGTACGCGCAACACTGCCGGGAGGCAGACATCGCCAGCGCGAAGTTGCGTGACTGCCTGTCGTATTACAACGGCCACGGCGACGCCGAGCCGGGGAGCCTGGCCTACTACGGCGGCAGCGCCTGGCACCGCTGGCGCAACCGCGCCAAAGAGACTCTCGATCCCTACGTCTTCGCCACCGCAGACACCGGCCGCTGAACACACCAAGGAAGGGGTGCGGCTGCTGCGGCATCGCCGTCGGTCTTCGCAGAGATCCTAAGCGCCCATGGAGTTGACGAGCCCGAGTATCGGCTGGCAACGACGCATCGCCGAATCGGAGGTGGGATCCCACGGAAACCGACCTTTTCGATCAGGCCAGAGGATCTGCGACACCTGCAGTTCGTCGTGAAGTCCGCGCTCTTGAGCAAAGCGACAGGCGTCGAGCACGTAGTCGGTTGTGGCCACGACTCGTTCGGGTACTGGCAGAAGCCGCACGGTCTCGTCGAGTTCCCCTCGGAGCACCCGGTCCCAATCCTCGGCGACGTGATTGATGAGATGAGCGCATTGGCGCGACGGCATCCCAACGACGACCAGCTCGGGCAGACCGCTGAGTACTCGGCCGATCGAGTACGCCCACGACATCTCCCCAGGCGAACCGATCACGCCCCGAATGGCCACGCCTGTGCGGGCTACGACTTCGCCAACCCCTCGCCACTCGGCGTCCGGATCGAACACCTCACCGCGGGCTTCGGCCTCGCACCCGATGCAGCCGCACTGGCGACGGGGCGGTGAATCAGGGTCAGCGAAGCCACTTGGGGTGAAGCGGCCGCGGTTCGGGCGGGACGATGAGCGATGTTTGTGCCGAGTCATGTCGACACTCTGCCAAGGAGGGTCTGACAATCCCCATCACCCCGTCGGTCCGGGCCGAGGTCGGCCCGGACCAGCTCCATCAGCTGAACTGGATTGCTGCTGGGAACGACCCGAAGTTGCCGGTGGCAACGCCGTTGCGCGTGCTTCCCGTGAACGATGGTGCGCCGGGGATTGCGGTGACCGTGAACGTCCCGCCGGCGGCGAAGCTCGCTTTCCCGGCGTGCACGGCAGCGGTGCACATCGCCGAATCTGCGGTGTAGAGATCCGTGCCCCAGGCCTGGCCCGCCTGCGCCGGATCGGCCAGTGGAGAACACCTGAACGAATACGCGGGTCCGTACTGGAAGCCGCTGAGGGCGCGGAGGTTGTCGCGCCAACCAATGACGCTCACCTGCCCGGGTCCGGGAAGCACCGCCCTGACCTCCGTCGCAGTTCCCGCCCCAGCGGCCGCAGGAGAACCGACGGCCGTCGTCGGTG
>JANPDB010000895.1:0-2995 GCA_031431255.1 Acidimicrobiia bacterium
TCGGGTGTTGATCCCGATGCTGCGGCTTTCTCGATCAGCTGAGGTGCAGCGTCGGCGAACCCGGTCTTGACATCACCGTCGAGAGCGGCGAGAACTTTGGCGAACACGTCGACGTGGTCACCGCTCAACGAACCAGCCTCCAACGCCGAACCGAGTGAGGGTGTGTCGGTGAGAGCAGCCGCGCGGGCCAACACCTTCGAACCGTGACGGTTCGATCGCTGAGCGGATGAGGCGATGTCGCGTTCTGGTGTTGGTGAGGTGTCCTTGAGCCGCCGCGCGATCTCGGCTTCGACCCCGTCGAGACGAGCGCGGACGCGGCGAATATCGTCGAGGGCTCGGCGAAGTTGCACCGACGTGGCCGAGGAAAGGTCGACGCGACGGAACCCGCTGATGAGTTCGGCGGGGTCGACATCCTTCATGCGTACAAGTGTACGAAGGGGGTATGACAACTACGGCGCACTGCGGAACTTCTCGAAGAATATTCCGGTGTCTTTCGTGCTCGTCGTTGGTGAGTCGAACGAGACGAGCTGAGCTTGAGCGATGGAAACTGATGATCATTGATCCGTCCAACGGCTCTGCCATACGGACCCAAGATCTGCCGCCGGATAGTCTCCAGAACGAGCGGAGGTGAAGTGTGACGATCGTCGGTGGCCCAATCCGAAAGTTCCGCGTGTCGCAACTCGCGACACGGAGTGGTCTCTTGGTCTTCGTCTGGTTGACGGTTTCACTGTCGATTCCCTTTGGGCACGGCGTGTCGTCCGCGCAGCCACTGTTTCCGTCCGCGACCGATCCGAAGTGTCCGGCGGCGACCGCGAAGCTGAGGTTTTCTCCGTCATCGGTTCAGACCCCTGCGTGGGTCGTGCGTCAATGGCTCAAGAAGTTCCGTGAGGAGGTCCCTGGCTCGACCGACGCGAAGTTCCTTGCCTCGGTTGATCCGAAGGCCCACGTAGCATGGTGCGTTGTTGAGCGCGAGCCCGCCCCGGCAACGAATGGATTGGGGACGACCGCCGACGCGGCGATCGTGATTGTTACGTCGGCCGGCACCGACGACATCGCCCGCCTGGACTCGGCCCGGATCTACATCGCCTCTCCGCCGTCGACGGCGAAAGGTGTCGATCCACTTCCGGATGGAGCGCTCTACACCGGCGGCGTTCGGATCGTCCTTCCGATTCCCCAAACGACGCCCAACGATCAGGCTCTTATCGACGCCCTCAGCGCCGACGCCTTCGTCGACGAAAACACGATCGTCGGCGTTGGTCCCTACGCCGGTGATCAGCCCGGGCGGCTACGAATCGAGCGTCTGGTTGTTGCCGATCCGTGCGGGGTCCTTTCTCTCGCCGTTGGCATTCGTAATGCGGTACTCGAAGTCGCCGAAGACGGAAAGGTCGAACCTTCGGCCTGCCCCGCTGCCCCATTTCGGGCCGTTCTCCGCCAAAAGCCGACGGTTTCCGTCGCCAACGACACCCTCACGCTGACAACTTCGACCGCCGCAATCTCGCTTCGGGTTTCACGCCCCGCACCGTTTCGAACAACCCGGATCACTCGCTACACCAGCACCACACGCTCGAACAGCCGAGCGGTCGCTACGGAGTTCGTGACCGGCGGATTGAGGCGGACATCCGTGCCCGAGGGATGCAACGCTGCGGATGTAGCGATTGCGTTCTCGACGGATCGGTTCGTGATCGACCCTTGGCGGATGATCACTGCCGTCGGTTGTCCCCCGTCGCCGACGACCGCTGCTGACCTGTTTGTATCGAACCGCACCGGGACGGGAACGTGGGTCCGACGAGGAAGCACCTTGACGTTGCGCTTTTTGGATGGCGCCCTCGCAAGATTCACGCTCCGACGCACTGCGCCGCAGCGGCAGTGACCCAGGCACTCTTGGCCACCATGCGATATCCGGCCGCTCGTCGAGCCGAAGTTGCTTGAATGGCCTCGAACCAACGCCGAACGGGTCATGCGGGGACTGACAATCGGAGAGCCGCTCAGAGCCAGGTCAACGCCTCGGCGATGGGCGCGAGCGGTGCGGGGGAGTGGGGCGCGGGGAGATACACGATGCCGACGTCAGCTCCGGCCGCGGCCCACATCTCAGCCTGCTCGACGACACCGCCGACACCCTTCTCCGGCACGTAGTGGAGGTTGACCGAGCATTCGATCTCGCTCGGATCGCGGCCGATGTCGGCACAGTGCTGGAGGAGGATCTCCTTGCTCTGCTTCCACGAGTCGACGGTCCGGGATATCGCGTTCCAGTGCTGGGCGTAGCGGGCGACGGCTCGAAGCGTCCGTTTCGGGCCGGTGCCGCCGATGGCGATCGGGGGATGAGGACGCTGCACCGGCTTCGGCTCGCAGCGCGCATCGCGGAGTTGAAAGTGCGCACCGTCGAAGTTGGCGACTTCGTCGCGCAGGAGACGGATGATGACTTCGCACCCTTCGTCGAACTGGTCGAAGCGCTCCTTGAGCGGCGGCAGGGTGATGCCGAGCGCGGTGCACTCGTCCTGGTTCCAACCTGCACCGAGCCCGACGATGAGTCGGCCGTTGCTGATCACGTCGACCGTCGCCGCCATGTTCGCCAACACCGCCGGGTGGCGATAGGGCATCCCGGTGACCTGACATCCGATGCGGATACGCGAAGTCGCCACTGCCATCGCCGCGAGCATCGACCAGCCCTCGAGGCAGGGGCCGGTTCGGTCGGAGAAGATCGGCTCGAAGTGATCGAAGTTCCACGCACTCTCGTAGAGCTCGATCCCGTCGGCTTCCTTCCATGTCGCGAGCACATTGGCCCACGTGGTGTGCATGGGCGCAGTCTTCACTCCGAATCGCATGCTGCGACTCTCCTACCAGCGACGCCAAACCGCAACCCGGGTTCGATTCCCGGGCTGGGTTTGCGTGGTTGGTAGGCGCCGCGTTGTGGGGGGGGGGGCGGGGGCCCCACCCCCACAACGGCCCCCCCCCGCCAAAAAGTGGGGGGGCGGACCACAAACCCCCCACCCCCCGC
>JANPDB010000896.1:0-2733 GCA_031431255.1 Acidimicrobiia bacterium
CCGCAAGGCCTTCGGTCAGCCCGTGGCGTCGTTCCAGAACTCGAAGTTCCGCTTGGCCGAGATCGCCACCGAGGTCGAGATCGGACAGGTCTTCGTCGACCGTTGCATCGAGCAGCTCAACGCCGGCGAGCTCACCGTCGAAGAGGCCGCCATGGCCAAGTGGTGGTGCACCGAACTGCAGAAGCGCACCGTCGACACCTGCGTGCAGCTCCACGGCGGCTACGGCTACATGCAGGAGTACCCGATCGGGCGCGCCTACGTCGATGCCCGCATCACCACGATCTACGGCGGCACCACCGAGATCATGAAGGAGATCATCGGCCGCAAGGTCGTCGGCTGACCGAGGCCACCGGGCCCGGATTGAGCTGCTCGCGGGTCGTTCGAGTCACACCGCAAGCGCGCGTACTACCGGGACTCCAGAGTCTCGCGCGCCCATGCGTAGTCGGCCTTGCCGTTGGCCGCTCGACGTACTTCGCTCACGATGACCGACGTTCGCGGCAGCTTGTAGTTGGCCAGCCACTGCTTGACGTCGTTGATGACGGACTCCGAGTCGACCGCAACCACGCTCTCCTGAAGCGACAGCACCGCGGCCACCCGTTCGCCGAACCTCTCATCGGGCAGGCCGACGACGAGGCAGTCGGCCACGGCCGGGTGGCGCTTCATCGCCTCTTCGACTTCTTCCGGGAACACCTTCTCCCCGGCCGTGTTGATGCAGTGCGAGCCCCGGCCGAGCAGGACCAGAGTCCCGTCGTCTGCCCACATGGCCCAGTCCCCGGCCATGGTGTGCCGGACGCCCTCGATCTCCACGAAGGTCGCGGCGGACTTCTCCGGGTCGTTGAAATAGCCGAGCGGCACGACGGCGCACGCAGCGATGCGTCCGGGTTCGCTCGAGCCGGGCGGAACAACGGAGCCGTCTTCAGCGATGAGTTTCGTGCCCGCGAGCGGTTGGAACCGTGCCGTCTCGATCGGCGTCCCCCTCGTAACGATACGTCTGGCCATCGCCCCCTCGGTCGAACCCATCGAATCGACCAGGCGCACATCGAGGTGACGCAGCAGTCCGGTCTGGACTTCTGCACTCCACATGACTCCGCTCGACTGGATGATCCGCAGCGCCGAGAGGTCGTAGGCCCGGCCTTCGTGGGCAGCCCGGTCGAGGGCGTCGAGCATTGGTCGGGCAAACGCGTCGCCGACGATGGTGACCGCATCGGCCCTCACCAACGATGCCGTCCGCCAGAGCTCGTCGGCGTCGAAGGACCGGCTCTCCAGAGTGACGACGCTGCCGCCCATGAGGTGGGCGTAGAACGCGCCCAGCCACATACCGGTGCCGTGCATGAGCGGACACGCCGGGATGCTCACGCGGCGGTCCCCGGCATCTCGGTGCGCGCTGATGTGGTCCAGCAGCGTCTCCGCCGTCGGCACGTCCCATCCGCGGTAGAGGTATCCCGTGAGACTGCGCCGCACGAAGTCGCCCATGCGGAACATGACGCCCTTGGGCATGCCGGTCGTGCCGCCGGTGTAGAGCATGTACATGTCGTCGTCGGACCCGCGCAACGTCGAGGCCGGATCGTACGTGCGCAGACTGTCAGTCCACGTTGTTTCGGTGCTGAGATCGACCGAGTCGTCATCACTACCGGCAATCACCACCTGTCGCAATGACGGGACACGTGGCCGAATCGTCCGCACCCGGTCCAACAACCCGCGTTCGGTGACCAGCACGGTCATCGAGCTGTCGTTGGCCAGATACGCGAGTTCGTCGTCGAGGTACCGGTAGTTCACGTTGACCGGCACGCCACGGCGAAGGAACACTCCGTAGTGCGCGATCAGGTACGTCGGCGAGTTGTGAAGCAGAAGCCCGACCCGGTCACCGGGACCGACACCGACCGATGCGAGGAACGTGGCGAATCGCGCTGCTTCGTCATGGAACGCCGACCACGTCCACGCGGCTTCCCCGTGTTGGAGCGCTGTGTCGTCCCCGAACCGTTCCGCGATCTCGGTGAAGATGTTGGCGAAATGCAGCAGGTCGGTCACGAGGAGGCGAGCGCGGCCGTGGCCACTTCCTTGGCCCAGCCGTAGTCGGCCTTGCCGTTGGGGGCTCGCTTCACTTCGTCGACGATGAGCACCTGCTTCGGTGCCTTGTACCCGGCGAGCTCGGATTTCACGTGGGCGATCAGCTCCGACGGATCGACCCCGGCGGCCGAACTATGCACCGATGCAACGGCGACCACGCGCTCGCCGAACTTCTCGTCGGGCATACCGACGACAAGGCAGTCGAACACTGCATCGTGACGTTTCACCGACTCCTCAACTTCTTCGGGGAACACCTTTTCACCTGCGGTGTTGATGCAGTTCGAGCCACGTCCGAGCAGGGTCATGGATCCATCCGCGTTGATGAGCGCCATGTCACCGGGGAAGGAGTAGCGCACCCCATCGACCATCTTGAACGTGCGATCGGACTTGGCCTCGTCCTTGTAGTAACCCATCGGGGTGTTGCCGCCGGCGGCGACCATGCCGACCTCACCCGACCCCGGCACGACGGGGCTCATCACGCCGGTTTCCGGGTCTTCGATGAACACCTTGGTGGTCTCGCTCGCAGTGAACTTCGCCGTTTCCGTGGACATCTGGCGGTTGGTCATCGTCATGCCCATCGACGCCTCCGACGAGCCCAGAGCGTCGACCAGAGCGAAGTCGCCGTGCACCAGCAGTTCGGCCTTCATCTCGCTCGACCACATCACG
>JANPDB010000897.1:0-7671 GCA_031431255.1 Acidimicrobiia bacterium
CTGCACGCTCGTCAAGAACGCCGCCCACTGGCGCGCCTTCGAGACGGTGTTCGAGGTGTACTTCTCGCTGCGCGGTTCGCAGTACTCCATCAACGCCGACGGCGAACCGGAGATGGACGGCCAGAACATGCCCGGCCAGCCCCAGGAGGGCGGGTCCGGTGGGCTCGAAGGGCTCACCCCCGAAGAGCTGGCCCAGATGCTCTACAACGCTCTGCTGAATGCCGACGAGGCCATGATGCGGGCCATCGCCAAGGCGGCGGTCACCCGCTTCAGCGGCATGGAGCCGGGCCGTCCGGTCGGCGGCACCTATTACCTGTATCGCACGCTTCGCAACCTCGATCTCGACGGCATGCTGGAAAAGCTCATGGAGGCCTCGAAGCAGCAGGCCGGCGAGCTCACCCAGTTGGAGGAGCGGCTGGAGCGCGACGAGTACGAGGACCGCATCAACCGGATGCGCCAGGAGATCGAGGCGGAGATCCGTCGCCGTCTCGTTGCCGATCGTGGTGTCGAGGCCATGGCGAAGACTCTGCGCAAGCCTCTTCCTGAAGACGTCGACTTCATGCATGCGACACGCGACGAGATGGTGGCGCTGCGCAAGGCGATCTATCCGCTGACCCGCAAGCTTGCAGTGCGCCTCGCCCGCAAGCGTCGTCATGGTCGCAAGGGTCCCCTCGACTTCCGCCGCACGGTGCGCACCTCCCTGTCCTATGGCGGTGTGCCGGCCGATCCGAAGTTCAAGTACCCGCGTCCGGCCAAACCCGAGATCTTCGTCATCGCCGACATCTCCGGTTCGGTGGCGGCCTTCGCCCGGTTCACACTGCAGCTCGTCTACGCGATCTCGGGCCAGTTCTCCAAGGTCCGCAGCTTCGTGTTCATCGACGGTCTCGACGAGGTGACGAAGTTCTTCGAGAAGGTCGAGGACATCACCGAGGCGATCCATCGCGTCAACACCGAGGCCGACGTCATCTGGGTCGACGGACACTCCGATTACGGCCACGCGTTCGAGGTCTTCTGGGAGAAGTACGGCAAGGAGATCTCTCCGAAGACGACCGTGATCCTGCTCGGCGACGCCCGCAATAACTACCACGCGTCCCAGGCCTGGGTCATCAAGGAGATCCGCCGCAAGGCACGTCATGTGTACTGGTTGAACCCGGAGCCGAAGAGCTACTGGAACACCGGCGACTCGATTCTCAACGAATACGCCGCCCATGTCGACGGCACGTTCGAATGCCGCAACCTCCGTCAGCTCGAGAAGTTCGTCGAGCAACTGGCGTAGTGGGTTGACTGCTAGTGGTGTGTCTGCCATATCGCTGCCCTGCCATGCGGCCAGCTTCGGCGATTGCGGCGTCCTCGGAAATGCCCAGTAGGGCACGGCTAGTAGGCATTCCTGCGTCCTTTGCACTCGCCGAACCGTGGCTCGCAATGCGAGGCACGCAATGGGGCAGGCACACCATTAGGCGCGCTGATCATCAGCGCGCCTAGCTTATTGGACGAGGCTCAGGTGTTGGCTTCGACCGACTCTTTGGCGTCGGTCAGGTGCGACAGGCACGCGGCGACGGTGCGGCGCACGTAGTCCTGCGCAGTTATGGCCTTGCCGTCGAGCGTGAGCTTGCGGGCGAAGTCGTCGTGTCCCCGCCCTTCGACGGCGACCGCAGCGCGAACTGCGTTCTCCTTGACCCGCGCCAGGAGGTCGCCGACGGACGTGGTGCGTGATGGCTCCGAGGTGCGGCGGACCGGCCCGAGGTTGACGACCGGCGACGTCTCCAGCGGGAGCGACGCAATCGCGGTGCCGAGCGCGACCAGTTCGGCATCGACGACGGCAACCGAACGGAGTGCACTGTGTCCTGACGGACCGGCGGCACGCACGATGCGGTCCCACGAGTCATCACCGATCGGCCCGCTGACGGCCTCGGCGAAGCGGCGGGGGAGCGACCGCAGGGTCACCGCGGCGTCGCCCATGGTCATCGAGTCGAACGGCGCGCTCATGGCTGCTTCCATTGGCTCGGCGCCGCTCCGCTGCGCTTGACCACTCGCAGCACGGGTTGAGGTTCAAAGGCAAACGGCGCGCTCATGGCCCCCTTCCTACCAGCCCGGCGTCAGCCGCGGCGTGGAGCGCCGACCGACCGCGGCCGGTTGGGTGTTTGGCGCCGAGTTGTCGTGTTCGGCACGTCGCCAAGTCGCCAAGTCGACACTTTGGCGCCAACTCGCCACACAACTCCACAGGCGCGGGCGGAGTGGGTCAGGCGGGGCGTAGGGATAGGACGTCGACGCCCGCGGGGAGGCGGGCCGGGTCCCAGGCCAGGTGGGTGAGGGCCTGGACGCAGGCGAAGCGGTCCGTCATGCCGCTCACGTAGGTCACCGCGGAGTGGGTCAGGGCCGACGTGCCCGTGGCGTCGACACGGAACCATTCGGGGAGCGCGTCGGGCCGGGCGACGTACATGTCGACGAGGGCGCGCAGGAGCTCGACGACCTGGCCGGCTTGGTGACGCGATTCGGGCCGCAGGTAGATACGCTCGTAGTTCCAGCGGCGGAACGCGGCGAGGGCTTCGGCGGTGTCGGCCGCCATGGCGATGCGCCCCGTCGACGCAGTGGCGTCGACCATGGCGGCGATGAAGGCGTTGTGCTGATCCGAACGAGTGGTCCCGCAGCGTTCACGCACGATCGTCGGGAGATCGGCGATCGAAACGACTCCGGCCGCGGCGGCATCTTCGACGTCGTGGCACACGTAGGCGATGCGGTCGGCCCAGCTCACCACTTCGCCCTCGGGGGTCGTCGGCGCGGGACGTGACCAGGAATGGTTGCGGATGCCGTCGAGCGTCTCGGTGCACAGGTTCAGCGGGGCGAGCGCAACATCGGCGCCCCAGACGGCGTGGTCGTAGCCGCCGGCCACGTAGGGCGAGAGCGCTTCCTCGCTCGCGTGGCCGCCGGGGCCGTGGCCGCAGTCGTGGCCGAGGGCGATCGCTTCCGCGAGAGCGACGTTGAGCCGGCACGCCTGGGCGATCGAACGCGCCACCTGCGCGACCTCGAGCGCATGGGTGAGGCGCGTGCGCTGATGATCGCCGGGGAACACGAACACCTGGGTCTTTCCGGCGAGACGGCGAAATGACGACGAGTGCAGGATGCGGTCGCGGTCGCGTTCGAAACACGTCCTGACAGGATCGGGTGCTTCGTCGCGGGCGCGGTTTCCGCTGCCTTGCGCGAGCGTCGCGCCCTTGGCGAGGCCGAGACGCAACATCTCCTCACGTTCTTCGCGCAACAGCGGCTGGATCAGATCGACCGTGGCCGAGGAGTCATTGTGGGCAGCAACCACGGGTACGGGCGCATCCCCGTCTCGGTGGCCCGCCATCGTCGCTCCCCACGCGGCCTCGCGATGCGAGAGCACTGCGGCGTCGAACCACGACGGGTTCTCGTCGACCGGGACAGCGTCGTGGTCGGCGGCCTTCATGGGTCTCAGCGTAGGTCGGGCCGACATGTCCAACCGGTGAACGGCGCCATGGCGCGCTTGCGCGCAGCAGCGCAATGGTTGCGGCGAAGGCGTGTTCGTTCACGAGATCGGTGTCGGTCGCCTCGATCACTCGCCAACCGGCCTGGACCAGGAGGCGTCGGCGACGAGCGTCTCGCTCCTGCTGCTGGCGCGACCCATGGGTGAAGAATGGACTCACTTCGAGCACGATTTTCAGCCCTGGCCACGCGAAGTCGACCTCAATCGATCGACCCCGACCGACGTCGACGCGGTGGTTCTGCTTCCAGCCGTCGAGTCCGGCCGCGCTGAGCCACCTCCCCACCCGTTGCTCTTTGTAGCTCCGGTGGCCGATTCCGCTGGACCGGGCTGTGAGCAGGTCGAGCAGCATTCGCCGGCCAACCACCGCACCCGGTTGCATGCGACCGAGCAGGTCCGAGAGGGCGGCCACCGTCAGAAGTCCATGCGCGAGTGAATGATCAAGGCACCGCTCGACCGCGGCGTCGTCGAGCATCCGCGGCAGTTGGAGCACGGTGGCCGCGGGGCTGGCCACGCGCGAAGTCATCCAGCGTCGATGCTGTGGTTGCACTTGCGGGCGCATAGTGCGGATCTCCCGGACGCGCACCACCTGTTGGCGTCCGACGCACAGCACCGGTCGGTCGTCGGTGAGGGCAGCCGGCAGTGGCATGCCATGCACCGCAGCAGCCGAAGTTGACGCCACGATCGATCCCGGGATGCTGAGCGCCGCGGCGAGAATGCGCTGCGCCTTCGACTCCGGGACGGCGCCGAGCCGCATAACGTCGGGAAATACTGCAACCAATGCACCGCTGCCTCGACGACGGGCGAGCGCGTGTTTGTCGACGCCGACCCGTGCTGCATCAGCAACGGTGATGAGACCCAGCTGGCGAACGCCGACGGCCCGCAGACGGCCGTCGATCTCAAACGATGGAAGACGATCGCCCATTGTCGGCAACCTCCGTGTGCGTACGTATGCGAACGTAAGGACGCGGGGAAGCGACAGGGAGACTCTGTCGTAAGCCATGTGACAATGCCGAGAGATGGTGCGGTTGGTCGCTCCTGGAGCGACTGAACGCACCTACCCTCGGCCCGCGGGGAGCGGCGCGAACTCCGGGCTAGCGGCGCAACAGCTCCGCGGCGCGGAATGCGAGGTCGAGGCTTTGGCGGGCGTTGAGGCGGGGGTCGCAGACGGTGGTGTAGCGGTCGCCGAGATTGGCGTCGGCGAGGTCGTCGCTGCCGCCGACGCACTCGGTGACGTTGTCGCCGGTGAGCTCGATGTGGAGCCCGCCCGGCCAGGTGCCCTCGGCCTTGTGGGCGTCGAAGAAGGCGACGACTTCGGTTTCGATCTCGTCGAAGTGCCGCGTCTTGAGGCCGGAGTCCGACGTGTAGGTGTTGCCGTGGCACGGATCGCACGACCACACGACCGGGTGCCCGGAATCTCGTACGGCGGCGAGGAGACGGGGGAGCCGGTCACCGATCTTCTTCGCGCCCATACGACTGATCAGGGTGAGCCGACCGGGGATGCGCTCGGGGTTGAGAGCCTCGCAGAGTGCGAGCACGTCGTCGGGCTCGACGGTGGGGCCGACCTTGCAACCGATCGGGTTCTTCACGCCTCGGAGGAACTCCACGTGGGCGTCGTCGAGCCCGCGGGTGCGCTCGCCGATCCAGAGCATGTGGGCCGAGCAGTCGTACCAATCGCCGGTCGGGCTGGTGGTGTCTTGGCGCGTGAGGGCTTCCTCGTAGCCGAGCAGAAGCGCCTCGTGTGAGGTGTAGAGATCGACCTGATGGATCGGAGCCGACTCGGAGAGGTCGACACCGCACGCGCTCATGAACCGCAGCGCCGACGCGATGCCGTCGGCGATCGCGCCGTAGCGCTGACCCTCCGGGGATGTGCGGATGAACTCCTGGTTCCACGCGTGCACTCGGGTGAGGTCGGCAAACCCGCCCTTGGTGAAGGCCCGCAACAGGTTCAGGGTCTGCGCGCTCTGCTGGTACGCCTGGATCATCCGCTCCGGGTCCGGGGTACGCGAGTCGGCGTCGAACATGTCGTCGTTGACGATGTGACCGCGGAAGCTCGGCAGGGTGACCCCGTCGATCGTTTCCTCGTTGGCGCTGCGGGGCTTGGCGAACTGGCCGGCTATCCGGCCGACTTTCACTACCGGCAGACCGCCCGAGTACGTGAGGATGGCCGCCATCTGGAGGATGACCTTGAGCTTCTCCCTGATGGCCGGGGCTCCCATGTCGTGGAAGCTCTCGGCGCAATCGCCGGCCTGGAGGAGGAACGCCTTGCCCTCGGCAACTCGTCCTAGCGAAGCGAGGAGCGTACGGGCCTCACCGGCGAACACCAACGGCGGCACCATCGACAGCTTCTTGATGGCCGCCTCGTAGGCACCGGAGTCCGGCCACACGGGCTGCTGCAGCGCCGTGCGCTCGCGCCAACTCGATGGGGTCCAGGTACTCGCTGCCATGGCCGTCGAGTCTACCGGCCGCCCCGTCCTGCACGATGTCGAGTTCCCCGAACAGGGAGTCGGGTTCCCCCGAGCTGGGTACGGCCGCCCCGAGTGGCCCGAACTGTGACGGTCGCGGCGCCCGGCGTTAGCGTCGTCCGCCATGGACATTCGTATGGACGACAAGGTTGCGTTGGTCACCGGTGGCTCACGGGGGATCGGCAAGGCGATCGCGGCGCGCTTCGCCGAAGCCGGAGCGAACGTGATGATCACGAGCCGCAAGTCCGAGGTGTTGGAGTTGGCTGCCGACGAGCTAAACGCCCTTGGCGGCGGTCATGTGGAGTGGTTCGCCGGCAACGCAGGGGACCCGGCTCACGCCGAGGTGTGCGTGGCGGCGACGATGGAGCGCTTCGGCCGCGTCGATGTGCTCGTGAACAACGCAGCGACCAACCCGTACTTCGGACCGCTGCTCGGGATCTCGGCCGGGCAGGCCGAGAAGACGGTCGCCGTGAACCAGTTCGGCTATGTCGCCTGGACGTCGGCCGTGTGGAACGCCTGGATGGCCGAGCACGGGGGAACGGTCCTCAACATCGCGTCGGTCGGCGGCTTGAGTGTGGAGAAGAACATCGGCTACTACAACGTGACGAAGGCCGCCGTCTTGCATCTCACCTCCCAGATGGCCGCCGAGATGGCGCCGAAGGTGCGTGTCAACGCCATCGCCCCCGGGCTGGTGAAGACCGACATGGCGAAGGCGCTGTGGGAGCCGAACGAGGCGAGGATCGCCAAGTCGATGCCGCTGCACCGGCTCGGAGAGCCCGATGACATCGGTCGTGCGGCATTGTTCCTGTGCAGCGATGCGGCCTCGTGGATCACCGGTGCGCATCTCGTCGTTGATGGGGGCGCTCTGACCGGCCCGTCGCTCGGCTGACGTCGAGCAGATCCACCGGCACTGTCCCGGGACGGGCGCTCGAGACGTCAAGCGAGGGCAAGACGGAGCGCGTCCCGGGACAGCGATCTCACACGTTGCGACTGACTCCAGCGATGGAGGGTGCGACGTTGAATTCGGATTGACGGACAGCGACAAGCTCGCGGTCCTGACGGTGGGCGGCAACCCAGTTCTTCACCCGGGTCACTCGGCCCGGATGGATCTCCCGCTCAGGCATGTGGGCGAGAATCAGGTTCATCTCAGCAAGCGCAATCTCGTGCTCGGCTCGAACGGCATGGGTGTGCAGGTGGTCGTACATGGCTGGTCCTTTCGTCGCGGTGGTGACTCCTGTCGTGGCGACCAGCCGGTGAATCGGTTGGTCGTTCTCACTACCACAGACACTGTCGACGAAGCACTGGTCCCGTTCCGTGATGTGGATCACACAACGACGAACAACCTCCGGACATCCGTCACACGAGGCGTGCCCCGACACGGGTCAGCGGATCTCGTGGGTGGACCCTGGCGCCGAAGCTGCCGTCGACTGAAGGCAGCGCCAATGTCGTTCCGACCCACAACAGGTCTGGGTTCGTCGGATCGGGGAGCCGGGCCCGATTGGCCTCGATCAGCCGCCGCCAATAGCGGGCGATATCGGCATCCGTAGCTTCGTCGACTCTCGTGAGCACTTCGTCCTCGGCCATCGACCAGAAGGACTCGCCTGCGCGTACGACTCGTGTTTCTCCGGAGTCGCGCAGCGTGGCCTGCGGGATGCGCGCTGCGATCGACGAACGACTCGCGGTGAACCTGGGCTCGAACACCAGGGC
>JANPDB010000898.1:0-8057 GCA_031431255.1 Acidimicrobiia bacterium
CGTTGCCGAGATCGCCGAGACCGGCAAGCTGCCCGTGCCGCTGTTCTCGGCAGGCGGTATCGCCACGCCCGCCGACGCCGCTCTGTGCATGCAGCTCGGCGCCGAGGCGGTGTTCGTCGGCTCCGGCATCTTCGAGTCCGAAGATCCGTCGACCGTCGGCAAGGCCATCGTGGAAGCCACGACCCACTTCCAGGACCCCTCGATCCTGGCCAAGGTGTCCCGCGGTCTCGGCCACCTCATGCCCGGACTCGAGATGGGCAAGCTCGAGGTCAAGTACGCCGAACGCGGCTGGTAGCCACCGACCGGGTTCGCCAACGCGAGCCCATCGTTTGCGCGTAACCTTGTACCCCCATGCCGAACCGCTCTGCCGACGACTCGAGGCCCCCAGGTGGGTGTCGCCGCCCGTCCATCAGATCTCGCGCCCGGCGGCTGGCTTCGTCCGCACGCTGATCAGCTCGCGCCAGTCGACCGCAGCGAGAGTCCGTGGCACGGTCGCCGCGTCGGCGTGCTCGCCCTCCAGGGGGCCTTCGCCGAGCATCGGGTAGCGCTCACGAGGCTCGGGTGCGACGTCGTCGACGTGCGCACGCCGGCTCAGCTCGGCGATGTCGACGCGTTGGCCATGCCCGGCGGCGAGTCCACCACGATGTCGCGGCTGCTCGGCACGAGCGGGCTCTACGAGGCCCTCGAGGTTCGCCTCGACGACGGTCTGCCCGTCTTCGGCACCTGCGCCGGGATGATCCTGCTGGCCACGCAGGTGGTCGATGGTCGCCCCGACCAGCGCACGTTCGGAGCGATCGACATCACGGTCCGACGCAACGGTTACGGCCGACAGGTCGACTCGTTCGAGGCCGACCTCGTTGTCGTTGGCCTCGACGCGCCGTTCCGAGCAGTGTTCATCCGCGCCCCGAAGCTCGAGTCTCTCGGCGAGGGTGTCGAGGTGCTCGCCTCACACGACGGCACGCCCGTGCTCGCACGCGGCGGCATCAATCGGCAGATCCTCTGCGCCTCGTTTCATCCCGAGCTCACGTCTGACACTCGAATCCACGAACTGTTCCTCACCATCGCGTTCGCATCGGTCACCTGATGTCCGCAGCGCACGAGTTCTGCCTCACCCTTGCCTTCGCGTCGGTCTGATCCGACGCCTCGACCTCTCAGGAGTTCACATGTCCGGCCACAGCAAATGGGCAACGATCAAGCACAAGAAGGGCGCGGCCGACAAGGCCCGCGGCAAGTTGTGGGCCAAGTTGGTCCGCAACATCGAGGTCGCTGCGCGAGAAGGCGGCGGCGACCCAAGTGCCAACGCAACGTTGCGCACGATGATCCTCAAGGGCAAGGCCGAGCAGCTTCCGAGCGACAAGATCACCCTGGCCATCAAGCGCGGCACCGGTGAGCTGAAGGCCGACATCCAGACCGAGAGCATCATGTACGAGGGCTATGCACCCGGCGGATGCGCGTTGCTGGTCGAGGTGGAGACGGACAACCGCAACCGCGCGGCGGGCGATGTCCGCGCGGCGTTCTCGAAGAACGGCGGATCGATCGCCGAGCCCGGGGCAGTGGCGTGGCAGTTCGCTCGTCGTGGCGTGATCATGGTGCCGAAGAAGAAGTCGTCGGGCTTGCTCACCGAGGACGAGTTGTTCCTCGTTGCCGCCGAAGGCGGCGCCGATGACCTGATCGATCAGGGTGACATGTTCGAGGTTCGATGCGCCCCGACAGCGGTTGGCGAAGTCTGTACCGCGCTCACCGATGCCGGCATCGCGTTCGACTCGGTTGATCGCCCGATGGTGGCGGAGAACCTGGTCCCACTCGGCGCCGAGGATGCCAAGAAGGTCCTGAAGATGGTCGATGCCCTCGACGATCTCGACGACGTGGCCGAGATCTACGTGAACTTCGACATCTCCGACGAGATTCTCGCCACGCTCTCCTGAACCGACACCGGGCCCGAGATCTTCTGTACACCTACTTCCCGACCGTCCGGATGACCTGATGGCGTCCGACGAGGTCATCACCTCGGTCACCAACCCCCGCGTCAAGCGACTCGTCCGGTTGCGTGACCGCCGTGACCGCGACGACGAGGGCGTGTTCATCGTCGAGGGGTACCGGGCGATTCGGCGCATGCTCGATCAGGGGATCGCCCCGGTCGAGCTCTACGTCTCGCCGGAGTGGTTCCAGGGAGAGAACGAAGCCGCGCTGATCGCCGACGCAAGGCGCCTCGGGTCGTCGGTGTGTGAGCTCAGCCGCGAGGCGTTCGCGAAGGGTGCGTATCGCGACCGCCCCGACGGTCTCCTGGCCGTCGTCGCGCAGTGGCACCATTCGCTGGACTGGCTGCGCTCGCGACTCCCGGCAGACCCGTTCGTGCTGGTGGTCGAGGCCATCGAGAAGCCGGGCAATCTGGGTACGATCCTCCGGTCCGCCGACGCCGCCGGCGTTCACGCCGTGATCCTCTGCGACCCGGTCACCGACGTGTTCAATCCGAACGTCGTGCGCTCCTCGACCGGGGTGCTCTTCGCCGTGCCGGTCGTGGTGGCGCCGTCGCCGGATGTCATCGCCTTCCTCCGGATCGCCGGGATCCGGTCGGTGGCCACGACTCCGGCGGCGTCGCTGATCTACACCAGCGCCGACCTCCGCGGACCTGTGGCCATCATCATGGGCTCGGAGATGCACGGCCTCTCCGAGGAGTGGCTGGCCGGCGCCGACGAGACCGTGGTGATACCGATGGCGGGCCAGGCCGACTCGCTCAATGTGGCGTCGGCCGCCCTGATCACGCTCTTCGAAGCGGTTCGCCAACGCACCCCTCCGTTCGTGTGAGAGTGCCTTTCCTCCATTCACCGAGGTCTCCGCTCACTCCCCGCGGGCGCGACCCGTTAGCGTGTCGATTCGTATGGCTGTCGATGTAGGAGACGTTGCCCCCGACTTCACCCTTCCCGGCACGGGCGGGGAGGAGTACACCCTGTCCGAGTACCGCGGCCAGCATGTGGTTCTGGCCTTCTACCCGGGTGACAACTCCCCGGTCTGCACGCTGCAGCTGAACTCCTACACCCGCGAGTTCGACGAATTCGAGGGGCTCAACGCGAAAGTGTTCGGGTTGTCGCCCCAGAGCGTCTCGAGCCATGAGAACTTCTCCAACCGCCAGGGAGGGTTCGCCTTCCCTCTACTGGCCGACAACGACAAAGCGGTTGGTCGACTCTACGGCGTGCTCGGACCGCTCGGCTTCTACCGTCGATCGGTCTTCGTGGTCGACCCGAAGGGACGGATCAAATACGCGCACCGTTCGGCGACCGGCATGACCTTCAAGAAGACCCCAGAGATCGTCGACGCGATCACCGCGGAGCCGTCCCGGGGTTGAACACCGTGACTGCCTGACCGCTGGCGGACGTGTCGCCGGCCAGGGCGAACATCGCTTCGGCGATTTCCTCCGGTGCGATCATGGTGACCACTTTGAGGGCCGGCGCCAACCACGCCGCAGGCGTGACGCCGTCACCGGTCTTGTTGACGATGGGGGTGTCGGTCATCCCCGGGAGAATGGCGTTGACTCGAACGCCGTAGCGATCGCTCCACGAGGCGCACGACTTCACGAAGTGCAGTACCCCGGCTTTCGTGGCGGCGTAGACGGGATCCCCCTCGAGCGGTGACAGCGCGGCGGTCGAGGCCGTGCAGATGATGGCGCCGCCGTTGGCCCGCATATGGGGCAGGGCGATCTGGCAGGTGTGCATCACCCCGGTCAGGTTGACCGACACGACACGGGTGACCTGCTCGGGCGAGGCGTCGGGATAGTCGGGCGCGCCCGTCATGATGCCGGCGTTGGCCAGCACGACGTCGACTCTGCCGAACTCCTGGACGGCCAGTTGGAACATCGAGCGGAGGTGGTCGACATCGGTCACGTCGACCCGGATGGCTCTCGCACTGCCCCCGGCGGCCACCACCTCTGCGGCGACCGCCGTCGCTCCCCTGCTGTCGACATCGGCAACGACCACGTCATACCCGGCCGCGGCGAAGCGGTGCGCGGCGGCGCGGCCGATCCCCGAGCCCGCTCCCGTGATGACCACGACGTTCTTTCCATCCGGGAGTTCTGTCATGAACGCCAGGGTACCCACGGTCCGGGGAAAAGAGCGAGAGCGCATACGCTCGGGTCACCATGACCGGCTCGGAGTCGTTCCCCCGTCAATACGCCCGCACCCGACGATTCACGTGCGGCGAGCCGAAGTCGTACCGTCCGAACGCGGACGGTACCCGAGTGGTTTTCCTGCGATCGCTCGGCGGTGATGACCCGGTGAATCGTCTCTGGTGCCTCGATCGACTCGACGACGGCACGTGGACGCAGCGACTTGTCGTCGACCCGATGAATCTTGATATGCGCGCGGACGGTTCCCTCCCGGCCGCCGAACTCGCCCGTCGCGAACGGCTGCGCGAACAGGCTTCTGGGATCACCGCCTACGACGTCGACGCCGCCGGTTCACTCGCGGTGTTCGCGGTCAACGGCACGCTGGTGGTCGCCGACCTCGACACCGGATCGACGCACACGCTGGCGACCAAGCCCGGCGGTTACGATCCCCGCCTCTCGCCTGACGGTCAGCACGTGGCCTATGTCAGCGATCGCTGCCTACGTGTCGTCAGCGCGCGTACTGGATCTCTCGACGATCGTCTGCTCCTCGGCGAAGAGGATGAAGCCGTGTCCTGGGGTGTCGTCGACTTCGTCGCCGCCGAGGAGCTCAATCGCTACCGGGGTTTCTGGTGGGCACCCGATTCTGCGCACGTCTTGGCGGAACGGGTCGATGTGTCGCCGGTCAACGTGTGGACGATCGCCGACCCGACGCATCCGGAGCGATCCCCGGCCACCCATCGGTATCCTGCGGCGGGAACGGAGAACGCCCTTCTCGCCCTTGCCGTCGTCGCCATCGAAGACGACGCCCGCCACGACATCACGTGGTCCCACGACGAGTTCCCCTACCTCGTCGACGCACAGTGGACGAAACACGGCCTGACGATCACCCTGCTCGACCGGGCGCAACGCCACATCCGCATCGTCGACGTGACCCCGGAGTCCGGGCGTCTCCGCACCCTGCACGACCAGCGCGACAACGTCTGGGTCGAGCTCGCCGGCGGCGCCCCCATTCGCCTTGCCGACGACAACCTCGTCCTCACGGTCGACGGTCACGTGCCGGAGCCCACCCCCGCGGGTCTGCCCACCCCGGTGGAGCTCGATGCGTACGCCGATCCCGAAGGCACGAGGGCCCTTGTGCGCCAGAAGCCGGACCGAGCGGGCTACCTCTACCTGACCCCGGCCAACCTTCAGGTCAGGCGCGTGGTGGCGATCGAGGGAGGCCAGGCGATCGTGATCGCCAACGCCTCGCGTCCGATCCCGGGACTCGCCGTTCCGGTAGATCCGGCCACGACCTGCGTTTTGCGCGTCTCGCTCGATGGGTCGAGACCCATCGAGATCGTGGCCGGTGGGGTTGAGGATCCGGGGGTGCACGACGTCACGGTCGGCGGTGGGCGCGCGGTACTGCGAGCGGCATCCATCGAACGTACGCGCGCTGAGCATCTGCTGATCGACGGTGCCACGCGTATCGCAATCACCAACGACGCCGAGGTCGCGGTGGTCATGCCTCGTCCGCTGTTCTTCCGGGCCGGTGACCGCGCCATCCCCTGCTGCGTCTTCTTCCCGACCGACCCCACCCGGTTCGGTGATGCGCTCGACAAGCTGCCCGTCATCATGGACCCCTACGGCGGACCGCACGCAGCGCGCGTCGTCGCTTCGCGCAACGCGCATGCGTCCTCGCAGTGGCTCGCCGATCAGGGGTTCATCGTCGTTGTCGCCGACGGGCGCGGCACCCCGGGCATCGGACCGGTGTGGGAGCGCTCGATCGCCGGTGACTTCGCCGGGCCCATCCTCGAGGATCAGATCACCGCTCTGCACGACGCCGCCCGGCGATACCCGCAGATCGACCTGACCCGGGTCGGCATCCGCGGCTGGTCGTTCGGCGGCTACCTCGCGGCGCTGGCCGTCCTGCGCGCTCCGGAGGTCTTCCACGCTGCTGTGGCCGGTGCTCCGGTGACCGACTGGGGTCTCTACGACACGGGGTACACCGAGCGCTACCTCGGACACCCGAAGGCGAACCCGGACGCCTACGAGCGGTCCTCGTTATTCCCACTCGCCGCCGGGCTGCGTCGACCGCTCCTGCTGATCCACGGCCTCGCCGACGACAACGTGGTGGCCGCCCACACGCTGCAGCTGTCTTCGCGTCTCCTGGCCGCCGGACGGGCCCATTCGGTGCTCCCGCTCTCGGGGGTCACCCATATGACGCCGCAAGAGGAAGTGGCCGAGAACCTCCTGCTCCTCCAGGTCGACTTCCTCCGGCGCGCGCTCGGCTGACACCGCTACCGTTGGGCGCCTGTCCACCGAGTGAGCCCGGAGTCCCATGTCGCCCGCCCCCACCTGCACCGCCGAGATCATCCGTAAATGGGGCGCGGAGACCCCCGACGAAACGGCGATGGTGTTCGAGGGCGCCACGACCACGTGGCGAGAGCTCGACGAACGCTCGAGCCGACTGGCGAACGCGTTCGCCGCCGCCGGCGTCGGTGTGCAGGACCGGGTGGTGTTCATCGACAAGAACGGCCCCTCGTACTTCGAGGTCACGTTCGGCCTCGCCAAGCTCAACGCCGTGATGGTCGCGGCGAACTGGCGCCTCGCTCCACCGGAGCTGGCCTACACGATCAACGACTCTCGGGCAAAGGTCGTCATCGTCGGCCCAGACTTCGTCCCGCTGGTCGAGCAGATCGCAAGCGAACTTACGAATGTCACGAAGATCATCGTGATCGGCGACCATCCCGCCTGGGAGTCACTCGACGACTTCGCCGCGTCGGGCGCGCCGACCGACCCGGGCACCTCGTCGGCCATGTCCGATGTCGCGATGCAGCTCTACACGAGTGGGACGACGGGCCTCCCCAAGGGCGTGATGTTGGCCAACTCGAACATGTTCACCCTCTACGAAGAGATCGCCGTGCACTGGGCGTTCGACCGCAACTCCGTGAACATGGTGGCCATGCCGCTGTTCCACATCGGCGGTTGCGGATGGGCGATGGTCGGCATGTTCTTCGGAGCGAAGTCGATCATAGTGCGTGAGTTCGTGCCGAACGTCGTGCTCGATCTCATGGTCGAACACCAGGCGACCAATGCGCTCTACGTCCCGGTGATGTTGCAGTTCATGGCCATGGTCCCGGGCGCCGCAGACCGTGACTACTCGTCGATGCGCCGCATCGTCTACGGTGCTTCGCCCATCACCAACGAGGTGTTGATCGCCGCGATGAACGTGTTCAAGGTGCCGTTCGTGCAGGTTTACGGCATGACCGAGACGACCGGCGGATTCACGCAACTGGCGCCCGAGGATCACGACCCGACGGGACCACGCGCCCATCTGCTCCGCTCTGCAGGTGCACCGTACCCGTGGGTCGAGTTGCGCATCGTCGACCTCGAAAGTGGCAAGGACTGCGAGCAGGGCGAGGTCGGCGAGGTGTGGACACGGTCGCGCCAGAACATGCTCGGCTACTGGAACAAGCCGGAGGAGACCGCCAAGACCATCACCGAGGACGGCTGGCTCAAGACCGGTGATGCCGGGTACCTCGACGCCGAAGGATTCCTCTTCCTCACTGATCGGGTGAAGGACATGATCGTGTCGGGCGGCGAGAACGTCTATCCGGCCGAGGTCGAGAACGCCATCGCCTCGCATCCGGCGGTGGCCGAGGTCGCCGTCATCGGCGTGCCCCACGACCGGTGGGGCGAGACCGTCAAGGCCGTTGGTGTTCTGCGCAGCGGTGCGACGGCCGCGGCGCCCGAGTTCATGGCGTTCGCCAAGGAGCGACTCGCCGGTTACAAGTGCCCCACCTCGGTCGACTTCACCGATGTCCTTCCCCGCAATCCGAGCGGCAAGGTGCTGAAAAAGGATCTGCGAGCGCCGTTCTGGGAAGGCCGCGCCCGCCAGATCAACTAGTTCGTCGCTGGAGGGTTTGGAACATTCGAAGCTCTGGGCGCTACAAAGTCTCCAAACCTCGGCTGCCCGTCC
>JANPDB010000899.1:0-4454 GCA_031431255.1 Acidimicrobiia bacterium
TCGAGCCGCTTGCGCTGACGCTCCTCCACTTCGGGTCCGATCACGAGAATCGGAAGCGGTTCGTCGCCCGGGGCCTCGGTGAATCGGTTGACACCGACGACGATTCGGTCACCACGATTGATCCGGCGCTCGAAGGAGTACGCCGCGTCGGCGATCTCACCTTGGAAGTAGCCGTTGTCGATTCCGGCGTACACGCCTTCGAGCACAGAACCACTGCCGAGGTCGAGGAGGTGGGCGAAGATCGCTTCGGCCTGACGCTCGATTTCGTCGGTCAGGGCCTCGACGAAGTACGAGCCGCCCAGCGGATCGGCGACGTTGGTGACGCCGGTCTCCGAGGCGATGATCTGCTGGGTGCGAAGTGCTAAGCGCGCAGCCTTTTCGGTCGGCAGCGCGAGCACCTCGTCCATCGAGTTCGTGTGCAGCGACTGGGTGCCGCCCAACACGCCGGATAGCGCCTCAATCGCCGTTCGGACGAGGTTGAGCTCGGGTTGTTGAGCCGTGAGCGAAACCCCTGCAGTTTGCGTGTGGAACCGGAGCATGTGCGAACGCTCGCTGGTTGCTCCGTAATAATCGCGCATCCACCGGGCCCAGATCCGTCGAGCCGCGCGGTACTTCGCAATCTCCTCGAAGAAGTCGGAGTGGGCATTGAAGAAGAAGGAGAGGCGAGGCGCGAACGCATCCACGTCGAGACCGGCCAAGCGGGCCGCTTCGACGTACGCGAACCCGTTCGCGATGGTGAAGGCGAGTTCCTGGGCCGCCGTGGAACCGGCCTCACGAATGTGGTAGCCCGACACCGAGATCGTGTTCCACTTCGGCATCTCGGTGGTGCAGTAGCGGATCATGTCGGTGATGATCCGCACGCTCGGGCGTGGCGGGAAGACGAACTCCTTCTGGGCTTGGTACTCCTTGAAGATGTCGTTCTGAATGGTCCCGCCCAGGCGGGCCTTGGCCGTGCCGTTCTTCTCGGCGTTGGCGATGAACATCGCAAGGATCGGCGCCGCCGGAGAGTTGATCGTCATCGATGTGGTCGTGACGCCGAGATCGATGCCGTCGAAGAGATCTTCCATGTCGGCCAGCGTGTCGATGGCGACACCGCACTTGCCGACCTCCCCGATCGACATCGGGTCGTCAGAGTCCTTCCCCATGAGGGTCGGAAGATCGAACGCCGTTGACAGGCCGTCACCTCCCGTCCGGAGGATCTCCTTGAAGCGAGCGTTGGTGTCTTCCGCCGTGCCGAATCCGGCGAACATCCGCATCGTCCAGAGCTTCGTGCGGTAGCCCGAGGCGTACACGCCGCGGGTATACGGATACTGCCCGGGGAACAGCGCTTCGTCAGGGCCGTAGACCGGGTCGAGCGGGATTCCGGACATCGTGATGGCGTCGACACCCGTTCGGACACCTGATGCGTCGAATGCGGCCTGCCACTTGGCGCGATTGCTCATCCCTACATTCTCCCCGATTCGGAGGGGGAACCACCAAGCCGGGCCGCCGGGCCCTATGCAAGGAGCGCTCGAACCGCCGAAAGCCGGTCGGCGTCGGCGGCGGAGCGATCCGGTCGGTAGTGCCGAACGCGCGCAAAGCGCAACGCGACCCCGCCTGGATAGCGGGTCGACCGCTGCACACCGTCGAGGGCGATCTCCACCACGAGCTCGGGCCGGACGAACACCGTGATGCCTTGGCGGCCCTTCTCCCGTAGGAGCAATTCCGCGGTCTGGCTCTCCAGGACGGCGTCGGTGAGACCCTTGAACGTCTTCCCGACCATCACGAAGCCGGAGTCGTCGTCGGCCCGGGCCGCGAGGTGGAGATTGGAGAGCCAGCCCTGGCGACGGCCGTGACCCCACTCGGCGGCGATCACGACGAGGTCGAGGGTACGGACCGGCTTGACCTTTCGCCACGTGGACCCACGGCGCCCCGCTTCATACGCCGACCCGATCGCCTTCACCATCACGCCCTCGTGGCCGAGTTCCAGCGCGGCATCGGCAAATCGCTGTGCCTCGGTGGGATCATCCGTCACGATCGACGGGACCCGGTGCTCACCAACGGCGCCGGCGAGCGCTACCGCGCGCTCGTGGAGTGGTCGGTCGAGCAGATCGGCGCCGTCGAGGTGCAAGCAGTCGAAGAAGAACGCTTGGAGGGAGCCTTTCGAAGGGACATCCACGGCATCGCCTGGACCTGTCGATACCGACGCCTCCGTGCCGAACCGGCTCATGGTGTCCTGGAACGACTCCGGACGGCCGTCACCGCGGATTCGGAGCACCTCGCCATCGAGCACCACGGCGTTGACCGGCAACGAACGCACGAGCGCCACCACCTCGGGCAGACGATCGGTCACGTCGTTGAGGTTGCGCGTGACGATCCTGATGTCGGCGCCGCGACGATGGACCTGGATCCGCGCCCCGTCGAGCTTCCATTCGACAGAGGATCTGCCGAGTTCGGCGATCGCATCGGTCACAGAGCCGGACGTGGCGGCCAGCATGGGCTGAACGGGACGGAGGACGGTGAGGCGGACCCCGATCAGTTGCTCGATTCCCGAGCGGGCCAGGATCGAGGTGGCGCCGAGGTCTCCCGTGAGGAGATGCGCCCGGCGGACCGCGTCGGCGGGAACGGTGAACGCCAAGGCGATCGCATCGAGGACAAGACCGCTGAGAGCACCGATGCGGAGATCGCCGAGGAGAAGACGCTTCAACAGATCCCATTCGGCGTCAGTCGATCGGGCACGAAGACCACCGAGCAAGTGCGTCCGTTCGGCGACAGACCCGGGTCCGCTGGTCCGGGCAATCTCCGTGAACGCTGCGTCGATCTCCGACACCGAGAGGAGCGGACCGTTCCGGTCAGATGCCGTGGTGACTTCGTCGACTGCACCAAGCGACCCCCACCCGACCCCGAGTCGGTGCTGACGCGGTTCACCGATGAGAAATCCGACGACGATCGGGAGCTCGTCTTCGGAAGCCAACGCGAGGACATTCGCAAGCGCGCGTATCTTCGCGATCCGGGACCTCGTTGCCGACACGCGCGCGGCAGCTTCTGTCAACGAAGCGAACTGCAGCGTCACGATCGCTCTACGCGCTGAGGCTGACCATGCCTCGCAGGTCCTTCACCACGAACGTCAGTGTCTCCGTGGCGTCACCCTCCACGACAGTGCACGACAGAGTCGCCCCGGGCGACGCGACGACGACCCGTGAAGCCCCGCACGAGATCTTCGCGGTCTTGGGATCATCGACGACCGTCGAAGCGATGCCGGCCAGTTTCTTCGTGTCGATCACCGCTTTGGCATTCTGCAGTGTGTACGAGCCTCCCTTGACGAGTCCATTCATACGCAGGGTCACGTCGTATGGCACGCTGACCCCTTCGACCACCACAGCACACCGGTGGATGCCAGAAGCGAGCTTGGCGAGAGGCTTGGCAAGGGCCGCCGGGCAGGTGGCCTTGCCGACCTTGAGATCGGGGGCGGCTTTGCGCTGGGCCTCGACGAGCTTCGCCTCGACTTCGCGTCGCAGATCGGTCGTCGCCGCAACCGCTCGAACGGCACCGAACGGCAAGAACACAACCGCGGCGAATAGCAACAGTGTGATTCGGCGAAGAGACGGGAACCGGTGCACGTCGACAATCATCCCCTCTTTACGCCACCCGCTTGGACAACCTGGGGAATTGCACCGTTCGAAGCTGGGGAAACAAGCCCACGACCGATCGACGGGTCAGCGCGAGGCTCCGGCCGGACTCCACAGAGCGTTCGGCTGGCGCGCCGTCATCGCATGTGCACTACGCTTCGTGCGCTTAGTACCCACCCTCCTCCCCGACCATGTGCGTTCGGGACACCACACCAGGAGCTTCATCGACTATGAGCGGCACCGGACCCGACGCCACTTCTGCCCTTCCCGGATTCCTACTCTGGCGAGCGACCAATGCCTGGCAGCGCAAGCAGCGCGCCGCACTCGAAGGGCTCGGCATCACCCACGTGCAGTTCGCGCTCCTGGCCTCCCTCGGAATGGACGATGCGCGAAAGGGTCTTTCGCAAGCCGAGATCAGCGCCCGGTCCGGAGTCGACCCGATGACCACATCGCAAGTGATCCGCAACCTCGAGGCACGCGATCTCGTCGTTCGCTCTGCGAGTGATGAAGATAAGCGCGCACAGCGTGTTGTGCTTTCCGCCGCGGGACGCTCACTCCTCCGGAAAGCGCAGCCGAAGGTCGAGAAGGCCGACGCCGAATTCTTCGCCGCGGCCGGGAAGAACGCTCCGGCCATCGCCGCAGGGCTTGCTGCCATTCTCGGCCGCTGAGCAACCCACCGCTCTGACGTCGCTGCGGCGACGTAGCACCGGCCGGGAGATACCGTCGATTCCGATGGTTTTCCCGGTCGTTTCGCGCACGAGCAATGACTCAGCTCCCAACACCTGAGCCCGGGCGCAAGGCCGCCGAGGCGTTCGTCAAAGACCAGCTGTCGGTACTCGCAGTCGG
>JANPDB010000900.1:0-6811 GCA_031431255.1 Acidimicrobiia bacterium
CTTTCGGCGCAGGTTCGGGAACGTCGCCGAGCGACTCGAGCGTGTCGTCGATCAGCTCGACGAGCACGTCGGCACTGGCCACGCGCTCGGACGGCTTCTTCGCCATCAGCGCGAGCACCAGGCGATCGATGCCTTCCGGGAGATCGGCGTTGCGGCGCCGTCCGAGGATGATGAGGACAAACAATGTGGTCAGGTACGGCACGGCATCGAGTGCGAACTGATTGATGCCATAGCCCCGGGCTTGCAGCGCCGGGGACAACGCGAGGGCGGCGCCGAACAGATAAGCGCCTCCGGCGACTTTGAAGGGCTGGCGAGCGGCGAACATGACCACGGCGACGGCGACGAAGCCGCGGCCTTGCGCCATGTTCTCGAACCATGCCTTGGTGTATGCGGTCGAGAGGTGGACGCCGCCGATCCCGGCGAGCATGCCGCCCGCCACTACCGCGGCGTATTGCACGGGCAGCACGCGTCGGCCGTTCGCCTGCAGCACTTCGGTCCGCTCGCCAGAAGCCCGCAGGATCACACCCCAGCGGCTGCGGCTGATGAACCACCACAACGCCGGCACCATGACATAGGACAGGTAGACGAGCGGGTCCTGCCGGAACAGGATCTCGCCGACCACCGGGATGCTGCCGAGCACCGGGATCTCGACAGCCCGGAACGTCGGGGCGAGGGCTTGGACGTACGAAACACCGAACAGTGAGGTGAGGCCGAGCCCGAGGAACAAGATGACGAGGCCGGTCGCAAGTTGGTTGCCGCCGCGGTGCAACACGATGAACGCGTGGACGAGGGCGAGAAGACCACCGGCGAAGGCTCCGGCGAGAACGCCGAGCCACGGATGGCCCGTCTCCGCGGCAATGGCATAGCCCGCCAACGCGCCGGCCAGCATCGAACCTTCGGTACCGAGGTTCACCACGCCGGCCCGCTCGGAGACGGATTCGCCGAGCGCCGCGTAGAGGATCGACGTGCCGCCGCGCACGCCACCGGTGAGCACTTCTACGAACATGCTCATGCTCTGCCCTCTCGTTTCGAGGACCTGGGCATGGGGTCTTCGACGAACGTCGTCATGAGGCGGCCTCTCGTTTCGAAAACCCGAAGACGCCGAGCAGAACCAACGCCATGAGCACGTTCACGCTCGCTGCCGGGAGCTTCGAATCGAGCTGGAGGCTGTCACCACTGATGGCGATGCTCGAAAGCAGGACGCAGGAGAGCATCACGCCGATCGGTCGGTGTCGGGCCAACCACGAGGCGAGGAAGGCCACGTAGCCGTAGCCGAACAGGAATCCCGAGCGGAGCTTGAACTCTGCACCGGCGAGCTGGGTGAATCCGCCGAGCCCGGCCAGGGCACCACCGGTGAGCATCGAGCTGATAATCAGTGCGCGTACGTTCAGGCCGGCACGACGGGCGGCCTCGGTGTTGCCGCCGACGACACGAAGTCGGAACCCCCATGAGGTGCCACGGAACACGGCGAACACCACGACGGTGGCGACCACGGCGATGAGAAGTCCGAGGTGGACGCGTGTGCTCCCCCACAGCGGCAGTTGTTCACCGGGGCTGACGGCGCGGGTGGCGGGCTGTCCCGAGCCCTTGCGGTCTTTCCACCGGTCGTAGATGAGGAAGAACATGATGTCGATGGCGATGTAGTTGAGGAGCAGGGTGGCGACAGACTCGGCAATGCCGACCGTGATCCGCAGTACGGCGGCGAGTGCCGCCCACAGCCCACCGGCGATCGCCGCGGCGAGGCCCATCAGAATGAGAGCGATCGGTCCGGACACCCGGCCGTCGGCGGCGAGGGAGACGCCCATCGCCGCGACCCCGCCGATGATCAACTGGCCTTCGCCGCCCACGTTGATCAGTCCGGCTCGGGCGGGGATGGCCACTGCCAGCGACGCGAGAATGAGCGGGGTCGCTCGCACCAGGATGCCGGCGATCTGCGACGAATCACCGAACGTCGAGGTGACCATGTCCTTGTAGGCGGTGAAGGGATTCACGCCTTTGATGAGCATGAGCACCGCGAACAGCGCCAAGGCGGCTGCGACGGCGACCAAGAGTCGACCAATGCCCCGGAGCGCCGTAAGTCGTTGGGCGAGCGTCGCCCGGGGTCGCGATCCGGTCGGATCGGCGATCGGTGCGGTCACGCTCATGCGCCGACTCCCACGTGCTCGGGTTCGTCCATCGGGGCCGTTGTGCCGTCGCCGCCGAGCATGAGGCTGCCGACCTCGTAGCGATCCGAGTCGGCCGGGCGGACGATTCCCGTCACCTCGCCGGCGTGCAGAACAACGATCCTGTCGGACAGTTCGAACAACTCGTCGAGGTCTTCGGAAATGAGGAGCACCCCGCAGCCGGCGGCTCGTCGTTCGAGCAGGATCTCCTGCGTTCGGCGAGTCGTGGCGATGTCGAGCCCGCGGCTTGGATACGCGGCAACGATCAACGACGCATTCTCTTTGCTCAGCGCGCGTACGAGCATCACGCGCTGGATGTTCCCGCCGGAGAGCGATTGGAGCCGACGATGGCCTCCGGCGGCGCGCAGTCCTGTTGCCTCGTTGCCGGCGGCGAACCGTGCGGCGACCTTGGGCCAATTGAGCCCCAACCCGCGGCGCACGCCACGGAGGTCGTCGAGTGCCGCGTGCTCAATCACGGTGAGCCCGGGGACCACCGCGTCGGTGATCGGATCTTCGGGTACGCCGACGCCGCCGGCGCGCAGCACCTCTGCCGGGGTGCCCTTCGTGAGCGCCGAACCTGCGATGGAGATCGTTCCCGACGTCGGCGCCCGTAGGCCGAGCGCTACTTCGTAGAGCGGGAGCTGACCGTTTCCGGCCACTCCGGCGATGCCGACGAGTTCGCCCGGAGCGATATCGAAACTGACATCGTCGAGCAGCACGCCGCGACGGTGGTCGCGAATCGACACGGACCGCAGGGAAAGCGCCGCGGGTCGGTCTTTGGGGACGGCGGACCGTTCGGACTGCAACGGCATCACGGCGCGTCCGACCATCGCCTCGATGAGCTCGGAGTCGGAAAGCGCCGACGGTTCGACCGAATCCAGAATCTGCTTGCCGCCTCGCAGAACCGTCACCCGATCCGAGATCGATCGCGACTCGGCGAGCTTGTGGGTGATCACGACGACGGACAGCCCTTGCGCTCGCAATGACCGCAGCCCTTCGAAGAGTCGGTCGACCTCCTGCGGGGCAAGCACGCTCGTCGGTTCGTCGAGGATGACCAACCGTGCCCCGGTGAGAAGTACCTTGAGAATCTCGACCCGCTGGCGCTCGCCGATCGACAGGTCGCGGACGATCGCATTGGGGTGGACAGCCAGCCCGAAGCGCTCTCCGGCCTCCGCGATCTTCGACGACAGGGCCTTGCGGTTCAGGCGGATCCCCTTCAGCGGCAGCGCGAGCGAGATGTTCTCCGTGACGGAAAGCGCGGGGACGAGACGAAGGTCCTGGAAGACCATCCCGATGCCATTGCTTCTTGCCACGAGCGGGCTGGTCACCTCCACCTCGGAACCGTCCACGTGAATCGTTCCCCCGTCCGCGGGGTAGAGGCCGTAGATGACCTTCATGAGGGTCGATTTGCCGGCCCCGTTCTCGCCCAGAACGGCATGCACCTCACCGTGCTGCACGGTGAGGTCGACGTTGTCGTTGGCCACGATCTCGCCGAAGCGCTTGACGATGCCTTTGGCTCGCAACAACGGAGCGGCGGAAGCATGCGGCGCGTTCATCGGCGGACCCCCCGGGCCATGCGGGCGATTGCCTGGCCGGACCGTTCCTCGACCACGGCGAGCGATACGGCGAGGTGAGCGGTGAAGGCGCTCTCTGCGTTGAGAACGTCACCAGCGAGCACGAGTTCGGCGATGGCGAGGTGTTCGCTGATTGTTGCGTCGATGCGCTCGGGAATCAGGAAGTCGTGCATCCGGACGATGCGGATCCGTTCGTTCACCTGGCGCAGTAGCTCGGTCGCCGCCCGGTTCCCTGACGCGCTCATCAAGGTCACGTGGAAGGACTCGTCGATGAGCACGAAATCGGGATCTGCGGGCGGCAGTTCGCCATCGCGCAGAGCCCGCCAGTGGTCGCGAGGCGGCTCCATGATCGCCGGGTCGTGTCGTGTCCCGAGTCGGGCGGGGCGTTGGAGTGCCTGCAGTTCGAGGCCGGACCGGATCTCGTAGAGCTCGCGCATCACCGTGGTGTCGGGCACGCTGGGCTGGAACCCACCCTCGGGGTGGGGCTCGATCAGCGATTCGGCGGCCAGGCGTTGAATCGCCTCCCTCACCGGAGTGCGCGAGAGGCCGAGGGCTCCGGCGAGGCGGGTCTCGCTCAGGCGGACGTTGAGCGGGAAGTCACCCCGCAGCAGCTGGGCCTTCATCTGCAGGTACGCGTCGGCGCCACGTCGGGCCGGCGTCGTATCCAGGGCGGTATACACGCCGGTAAACGTAGGGACCTGCAGTTTCCCGGCAATACCCACGGTATGAACACTGCGTTTCCAACCCGTTCGGCCACCGGCATGGCTCTGTTGGGTAGTTCGGGGGTTTTGTTGCTCTCAGGGCAACGCAGGCCCCGAACTCCTCAGGAATACCCGCGGACTTCGAAGATGGGGGTCGGGCGGGCCAGGCCTTTGAGCTGCATCTCCCCGATGCGGTCGGCCCGCAACGCGTCCCCGAGTGCGGCGAGGACGCGATCGGACACCAGAATCTGACCGCCCTTGGCTTCGCCGCACAATCGCGCAGCCAGGTTCACCACGCTTCCGATGGCGGTGTATTCGAAGCGGCCCTCGAAGCCGATCTGTCCGCAGGTGGCGTACCCCGCGGCCACACCGACGCCGAGGGTGAGTTCGTGGCCGCGGCGCTTCCACTCGGCCGACAGCAACCCGGTACGTTCGCGCATTCCGAGTGCAAGCTCGACGGCACGTCGGGCCGGGTCGTCGCAGGGGATCGGGTCGTTGAAGAACACCATCATGCCGTCGCCGGTGAACTGGCTGAGGGTGCCGCCCTGCTCGAAGATACGTGGACCTACGGCATCGTGGAACTCCTGCAGCACCGCCATCACGTCTTCGGGTTCGCTTCGTTCAGCAAACGACGTGAAGCCGCGCAGATCGGCGAAGAGCACCGTGATGTCGCGCCGATGGCTCCTGAGCAACTCTGCCCCGCCGGCTTCGATCACCTCCATCAACTGCGGGGGGACGAAGCGCTGCATCAGATTGAGCTGTTCGACCTTACGAACCTGCTCAGCCACGCGGGCTTCGAGCTCGACGTTCCATGCCTTCAGTTCAGAAGCCTGTGCTTCGACGCGAGCCAGCAATGCCTGCTCGGCGTCGCGAAGGCGCTTCTTCTCCACGCATGCGCCGACGCGTGCCTTGAGGAGCACCGGATCGAACGGCTTGGGGAGGTAGTCCTCGGCGCCTGCTTCGATGCAGCGCACGATGCTGGCCATGTCGTCGAGGGCCGAGATCATGATGACGGGGATGTGGCGGATGGTCGGGTCGTTGCGGTGCCGTTCGAGCACCGCGAACCCGTCCATGCGAGGCATCATCACGTCGAGCAGCACGAGTTCGATGCAGGAGTCGGGCTCGGCGAGACGTTCGAGGGCTTCGATGCCGTCGCGGGCCTCGATGACGCCGTAGCCGAGCCGCTGCAGCCGTCGGCCGAGGACGTCGCGGTTCGCCTCGTCATCGTCGACCACGAGGACCATCTCCAGCCGACCGGCCACGGCGTCGGTGGTCTGACCGATGTCGCGATTGACGAGCACAGTTCCGCTGGTTAGCCGGGTGGCGAGCTCGCCGAGGCGCGCCGTGGCCGAGGCGAGGCGTTCGAGGTCGGCGACGGGCAGGGCCCCGGGCTCGGCGAGAAGCACCTTGGTCATGGTCCTCATCTCATCGACCCTGTTCGTAAGCGTGCGTATGGCCTCGGTAGCCACGGTGCCGACCGACTCGCCGTCCTCGGCGATGAGACCGGGCACGAGTTCCAGCACGAGCCGCGCGGTGGCCCGGATGGCGTCGAGCTGTTGCGTCGTTGCGGCGGTGATGCCGTCTTCTTCGAGGAGCAGCTCGGAGTAGCCGATCAGGTGGTTGACGGGCGTTCGCAGCTCGTGGCGCAGTTCCCGGATCTCGTCAGGAGTCATCGGTTGGTGGGTGGTTCGGCGAGGGGGCCGGTGCTGCGAGCACGGGCGCAGCGCTCGTGTGCGGCGCCGTGCGGAGAGCGAGCGCGGGGTTCGGGTGCGGCGCCGCGCCGGCCACTCGGCCTCATGGCGCGACCGGCTCGGTCGCGGGGTTCGGGTGCAGCGCCGCGCCGAGCACTCGGCCTCATGGCGCGACCGGCTCGGTCGCGGGGTTCGGGTGCGGCGCCGCGCCGAGCACTCGGCCTCATGGCGCGACCGGCTCGGTGACCCCGAACGCAGCCATCTTCGCCAGTAGTCGGGGGAGGTCGACCGGCTTGGTGTCGTAGTCGTCGCAGCCGGCCTCCATCGCCTTCTCCCGATCGCCGGGCATGGAGTGCGCCGTGAGGGCGATGACCGGGATGGCCTCGGTGGAGGCGTCGGCTCTCACGGCTCGGGTGGCTTCCCAGCCGTTCATGATGGGCAGGCTCATGTCCATCAGGATGAGGTCGGGGTGCTCCGTCTTCGACATCGCCACGCCCTCGGCGCCGTCGACGGCCATCACCACGGTGAACCCGCGCCGCTCGAGCCGCCGCGACAGCATGTCGCGGTTCATCTCGTTGTCCTCGACGATCAAGATCTTCGGCATCGCCCTTGAGTAAACCACCTCCCGGGTCGGGGTTTGGAAGATTTGTATCTCTGGGCGCTACAAATCCTCCGAGTCCTCG
>JANPDB010000901.1:0-7759 GCA_031431255.1 Acidimicrobiia bacterium
CTGGCGATCGCCGTGGCGAGCGCGAAATTCACGATGGCCTACACCCGAGCCGGTCTCACGCCCGATGGCTCGTCCACGTGGTTCCTGCCCCGCACGGTCGGCCTGCGCCGTGCCCAGGAGCTCACCTTGACCAACCGGACCCTCACCGCCGACGAAGCTCTCGACTGGGGCCTGCTCACCCGGGTCGTGGCCGACGACGCCATCGACGCCGAGGTCGCCTCGTTGGCGGCGTCGCTGGCGTCGGGGCCTACCAAGGCACTCGGTGGCGCCAAACGGCTGCTCCGGGAATCTGCGGACCAGGGCCTCGAATCCCAGATGGAGCTCGAGACACGGGCGATCGCCGCGGCATCGCTCTCGGCAGATGGACGCGAAGGCGTGGCCGCGTTCCTCGGCAAGCGCGCTGCGGTCTACGAGGGCCGGTAGCCCGCCGTGGAACCCGTCGACGACGTCAGCCCGGTGACGTCGGGCGGCGATGTCGCGCCACTCACGACGCCGCTCCAGCCGCTGTCGTCGCCGCGTCCACTGCATCGTGCGGCGCCGGACGTTGCCAACCGGCGACTGCGCCATCGCCGTGAGGTCCCCATGGTCGTCCTGTCTGCTCTCATCACGATCGGAGCGTTCGTCTACTGGGTCTCCCTCGTCCAGTCCGACAAGGAAGTCACGGGGCTTGCGGAGTTCGTGCCGCTCATCCTCCTGGCACCGTTCGTACTCGCAGTGCTCATCCGGTTCAACTACTGGCAGGTCATCGGTGACGCCGTCGAGGTGACCGAGAACCAATTCGGTGATCTGTACGCCCAGTATCGCGATGTGGCCGCGGAAATGGGAATGGAAAAGCTGCCTCGGCTCTACATGGCCAACGGAAATGGTGTCCTCAATGCGTTCGCTGCGAAATGCACGGTGCGGCGCAGCTTCGTGGTCATCTACTCCGACCTGCTCGACCTGATGTACGAGCACGGTGATGTGAACGGCGTGCGGTTCATCCTCGCCCACGAGCTCGGGCATGTGAAGCTCAAACACGTGGCGATCTGGCGTTTCGTCGTCAACGTGATCCCGGACTACCTGTGGATCGGCCGCTCCGTGACCCGAGCGCAGGAGTACAGCGCCGATCGGTGCGCCATGCACTACGCCCCCGAGGGTGCATCGTCGATGATGGCGCTTTATGCCGGCAAGCGGCTCTATCGACGCGTCGATCCGGTCGCCTACTTCGCGTCGTTCGACGATCACAAGATCGGATTCTGGGCCCGCGCCTCGAACCTGGTGTCCACGCATCCGCAAGGACATCGGCGGATGCGGGCGCTGTGGGCGATGCAGTCCGAGGGCTTGGACCATCACGGCAAGATGTTGTGAGAGAGCCACAGTGTCTGGCCGTCGGGCTCGACGCGCAGTTCCTTTGCTGCCGCGCGGCGGTGCCCATCATGAAGCAGCAGGGTTCGGGTCGGATCATCAACATCTCGTCGACGGCCGGGCTCTTCGGCGTCGGGATGCGTACTCCGTATGCCGCCGCGAAGTGGGCGGTCGTGGGATTGACCAAGTCGTTGGCTATCGAACTCGGTCCATACGGCGTGACGTGCAATTGCGTGTGCCCGGGGTCGGTGCAAGGAGAACGGATCGATCGTGTGATCGACGCTGAGGCCGCGCTTCGAGGGGTGGATGCCGAAACGGTCCGGGCTGAATACCTCCAGGTCCAGTCAGTGCGCCGGTTCGTCGAACCGGCGGAGGTCGCCGCGCTGTGTGTGTACCTCGCGTCACCCGCCGCGGCGATGGTCACCGGCCAGGCTCTCGCCATCGACGGCCATACGGAGACATTCCACCTCTGAAGCGTTGCCGTCGCTCGGCAGGCCCGGCGACTTCCGGCGCAATGCTGTGCGAGCATCGTTCCCGTGACAACCGCCGAGCCCTTTGCCCTTGCCCAACGTGCCGCCGAGGCGCTGGCCGACCGGACGGGGGTGGCCCGCCACGACGTGTTCGTGGTGCTCGGGAGCGGATGGAGCGAAGCGGCCGATGCGCTGGGCGCGCCGACATCGTCGTTCTCGTCGGCCGATCTGCCCGGCTTCGCTGCTCCGTCGGCGCTTGGTCACAGCGCAACGCTTCGCAGTATCGACCGGGACGGACTCCGGGTGCTCGTGCTACTCGGCCGCATCCACCTCTACGAGGGGCATGATCCGGCCGCAGTGGTGCACCCGATCCGCACTGCGGCTCTCGCCGGCTGCACACTGAGCGTGCTCACGAACGGTGCGGGCTACATGAACATGGAGTGGAAGATCGGCGACCCGGTGCTCATCGCCGATCACCTCAACTTCACCGGCCGGTCCCCCCTCACCGGTGCGAATCCGCCACCTCCTTTCGGTTCTCGCTTCTGTGACCTGACGGATCTCTATTCAGCAGATATGCGCGCATGCGTTCGTCAGGTTCGTCCGGATATTGCCGAAGCGACCTACATCGGACTCCATGGTCCGCACTTCGAGACGCCCGCCGAGATCCGGGCGTTCCATGGGATGGGCGCGGAACTCGTCGGCATGTCGACCGTGCTCGAGGCCATCGCCGCCCGGCACATCGGGATGAAAGTGCTCGGTTTGTCCATGGCCACCAATCCCGCTGCGGGATTCAGCGCGGTGCCCCTCGACGCCGACGACGTGATTGCCGCCGGAAATGCCGCCGCTGCTGACCTCGGCGTGATGCTCGGCCAGATGGTTGATTGTCTGCGCGCTGATGGATTCGTGGGACCGCAGCCATGACCCGCACCGTCATCACCAATGCGGTCGTCGTCACCTGCGATGACGCGAACACTGTCCTCGAGAACGCGTCAGTGGTGATTGAAGGTGGGCTCATCACTTCGGTTTCGGGCGCACCGATCGACTCCCGTCCGGGAGACGTGGTGATCGACGCCCGAAGGGGCATTGTGCTACCGGGTCTCGTCAACGCCCACACCCATCTGGCGATGACGCTCCTACGCGGCGTCGCCGACGGCACCGATCTCGACGCGTTCCTGTCCACGCTGCTGCCGATCGAGAGTGCGCTTGTCGATGCCGACGCGGCGGCAACCGGGACGGAGCTCGCTGGGGTGGAGCTGCTCCGCGCCGGCTGCACCGCGGCCCTCGACATGTATTTCTTCCCCGGCTCGGCCATGGCTGCGGCCGCCCGAGTCGGACTCGCGGTGCACACAGGTCCGGTGTTCATCGAGTTCCCGGGGCCGGACGATCTCGTCTGGCCGGCCCGTGTCGAATGGTCTCGCCGGTTTCTCGAGGCTCAGGATGCCGAGGCTCGCTGGGTGGGTCCGCACTCGACCTATCTACTGTCCGAGGAGCAGCTTCGCGACGTTGCCACCCTGGCCGAAGAAGCGGGAGCTCGCGTGCACGTGCACGCGGCGGAGACCGTCGCGGAGATGGCCCAGGTAGCGGAGCGGCACGGTGGTCGGACACCGGTCCAGGTGCTCGACGATGTCGGACTCCTGCACGACCGAACGGTGCTCGCCCACGCGGTCCACGTCACCGATGCCGATATCGAACGCATCGCCGCGGTCGGCGCCCACGTGACCCACAACCCGGCGTCGAACGCCAAGCTCGCCAGTGGACTCGCGCCCGTGCGCAAGCTGCTCGATGCCGGGGTGAACGTCGCTCTCGGAACCGACGGAGCGTCCTCGGCCAACGATCTCGATCTGTGGATGGCAATGCGCCTGGCCAGCTTCCTTCCGAGCATCATGCACGGCGACCCGGGTGAGATCACCGCCGCCGACGTCGTCCGTATGGCAACGATCAACGGGGCGAAGGTGCTTGGTCGAGGCTCGACCCACGGCAGCATCGAGGTCGGTAAGGTCGCCGATGTGGTTGTGCTCGATGGACGAGCGGCGTCGATCACACCCTCCTACGACCCCTTGTCGACGCTTGCCTACGCCACGAGTCGCGCGGAGGTCTCGCACGTCTTCGTGGCCGGCGCCCACGTGGTCGACGGGGGCCGCGTGCTGACCGTCCCCGCCGACCTCCACGATCGGGTTTCCGTGCTCGCAGCGCGCGTCACCGAACTTCGTCGCGTCGGTGGCGAGTCGTGAACACCCTCATCGACCCAGCGGTCGCCGCCGCCGCTCGGGGGCGGGTCCTCGCCTGCTCCCGGTCGCTCGTGTCGCGAGGCCTCGTCGTCGGATCGTCGGGCAATGTGAGCGAACGAATCGACGAGCACCACTTCGTCGTGACCCCGGCGGGTGTCGTCTACGAAGCATTGACGATCGGCGACATCCCCGTCGTCGATGTGCGCACGGGGGAGTGGTCCGACGGTCTTCGCCCAACCAGCGAGATCGCCCTACACCTGGGGCTCTATCGTGCGGATCCTGACCTCCGGGCCATCGTGCACACGCACTCGCGTCACGCGGCGGCGTTTGCCGTTGCCCGCGTCGACCTGCCGTTCATCATGAACGAGAACATCGCCACCCACTCCGAGAAGATCCTGGTGACCGACTACGCCCCGCCCGGGTCGGAGCATCTCGGAGAACAGGCGCTGCGCACCTTTGATCGCCAACCTGGGAGCCAGGCGATCCTCCTGGCCAATCATGGTGTCGTCGCGCTCGGCGAGTCGCTCGATAAGGCCGAGCTTGTTGCCGCGCAGGTCGAGTGGATTGCCGAGGTGCTCTATCTGTCTTCGACACTGCGCACCGATCTCGGCCCTACCGTGGTGCTGCCCCGCGACATGCAGGAAGCGATCGGGCGCAACTACGGCGTGACGTTCTCCCGGGAGGGGGGCCGCCCGGCGGAGTCAGCGCCTTCGCCGTCGGACGAGATAATACGCGCGCTTGGTTTAGAACTCCTGCCGGTGGAGGGCGGTCTGTTCCGTCAGGTCTGGCAGTCGTCGGAGACGGGCACCGACGGACGGCCGCTCGGAACTTCGATTCTGGCGGCGTTCACCGGCGACCCCGATTCGTTCTCTTCGATGCACCGCCTCGCCACCACAGAGATCTGGCATGCGTCTGCCGGGGAAGCGATCGAGATGCTCCTGCTGCACCCCGACGGTTCCTTCTCGGAACCGGTCCTGGGTCTCGATGTGCTCGCCGGCCAGCAGCTGCAGATCGTCGTCCCGGGCGGCACGTGGATGGGCGCGTCCCTGGTGCCGGGCGGCTGCTTTGGTGTGTTCGGGGCCACGATGGCGCCCGGCTTCGTCGAGTCCGACTTCGAGGGTGGCTCCGCCGAAGTACTGATTGCGGCGTGGCCCGACGCGGCGGCACGTATCCGTTTCCTCACCCGTGAGGGCGCGCCGACGGCCATCACCGAGTATCTCAAGACCGCGCTGGACTGAGCGCGGCATCTCAGACCGGGGCGACGTGCATCCCACATCGCCGAAATCGGCGCCCGGCAGGCTAGAAATCCGGGATCTGGGCCATGCCGATACGCCAACTGTGGGATCTCGGGGGTCAGCCCCGCGCCAGTTTGCCGGTCTCCTCGACGAGACGGAGGAGTCCGTTGCGGTCGGCCCGTGGATTCGGCAGCAGGATCAATCGGTCCACCCCGGCAGCTTCGAATGCCGCGGCCGCCGGTCCATCGATCGGCACGATGGGGGTGACGGAGGATCTCGATGGCGTCGCCGAGCCAGGCCGGGCGGTCGTAGCGCTCACGGGCTACCCGGATTCCCTCGACGGCGGCCACCGTTTGCTCGATCGTCCGGGCGAACCCGTACCAGCCGTGGGCGTTCGTCACCGATCGACGCCACCCGGCGGGACCGTTGCCCCCCATGTGGATCGGCGGGGTTGGCTGCTGGAGTGGACGGGGCCGCGACTGGATCCCGGAGAACGACACGAACTCACCCTGGAAGCTCGGCTGGTCCTGGCTCCACACCGCGCGCATGGCGTCGAGGTACTCCACGGTTTTCTCACCGCGGTGATCGAGTGTGTACCCCAGCGCCCGGAATTCGGGTTCGAGATACCCGACGCCCACCCCGAAGAGCAGTCGGCCCTTCGAGAGGACATCGACGCTGGCCATCTCCTTGGCCAGAACCAACGGGTTGCGCTGGGGGAGGATGATGATGCCGGTGCCCAGCTTGATGGTCGTGGTGCGCGCGGCGATGAACGACAGCGCAACGGCGGGATCGAGGAACGGGGTCAGCGGCCCGACGGGAGAGGGCGGAACCTGAGGGTCGGGGAGCACCACGTGCTCGCCGGTCCAGACGGACTCGAACCCGGCGGCCTCGGCCGCCTGGGCGACCTCGCTGGCCACATCGGGGTCGGCGCAGATGCCGGAGTTGATGGCGAAGAGTCCGAATTTCATTGGCTGATGCTACGACGACCGCTCGGGTTACACGCCCGCGTGCCCAGTGATCAATAGTGGAGCAGTGCCAGCGAATCCACTGCAGAAGGTCCCGTACAAGTGGATCGTGGCCTCGGTCTTCGTGATGGCACTGTTCATCGACATCTTGGACCTCACGGCGGTCAACGTGTCGCTGGTCTCGATGAGTTCGGCCTTCAAGGCATCGGTGGCGACCACGACCTGGGTGGTGCTCGGCTACTCGCTCAGCCTCGCTGTGTGGATCCCGGTGTCGGGCTGGGTCGGTGACCGCTTCGGCACGAAGCACACGTTCATGTTCGCCCTGTCGATCTTCATCGGAGCGTCGCTCCTGTGCAGCGAAGCAACTTCGATCAACATGCTGATCGCCTCGAGGTTCGCCCAGGGCGTGGGTGGTGGGATGCTCACGCCCGTCGGGATCACCTTGCTCTTCCGGGCCTTTCCACCGGAAGAGCGGGCGCGAGCATCGGCCATCCTCTCCATCCCTACGGTCGCCGCGCCGGCTCTCGGACCGGTGCTCGGCGGCTACCTCACCGACAACTTCGGGTGGCGATGGATCTTCCGTATCAATCTTCCGATCGGCATCCTGGCGCTGCTCATCGCCGGCTTCGGACTTCGCGACGAGCGCAGCGAGGGGAACCAGACGTTCGACATCGTCGGCTTCACGCTGGCGGCAATCGGCTTCCCGGCCGCCGTCTATGCCCTCGAACGCGGCGCTGAGGAGGGTTGGGGATCAGGCCGGATCCTCGGTCTCGCTGCGGTTGCACTGGTCGCCCTCACTGCGCTCGTCCTCTGGTCGTTGCGGTCCAAGGCGCCGATGCTCGCGCTCGGCTTGCTGAAGGAGCGCCTTTTCCGTACGACCAACATCGTGAGCTTCGTGTCGACGATGTCGTTCCTCGGCCTCGTGTTCCTCCTGCCGCAGTTCCTCCAACGAGTGGCGGGGCACACGGCGTCGCAGGCGGGCCTGGCGACCTTCCCTCAGGCCATCGGCGCGATGATCATGTCGCGCTTCGCCGGGAAGCTCTATCCGAAGCTCGGACCGCGCAAGATGCTGACCATTGCCTTCGTCGGGATGGCCATCTTCACGGCATACTTCCTGCGGCTGTCCGTCGACACGAGTGATTGGGAGATCCGCGGGGTCATGTTCATTCGCGGATTCTTCCTTTCGATGTCGTTCATTCCGCTGCAGGCCGCATCATATGCACGCATATCTCCGGCGGACACCGGGCGTGCGAGTGCGATCTATTCCACGCAACGACAACTCGGAAATGCCACGGGTGTTGCGGTGGTCTCGACCGTCCTCCTCTCAGCGATTCCCGCGGCGTTCCCTCGTGGGTTCACCCCGATCCCGCCAGACCAGATCGCCGGCTTCACGAACGCGTTCCGCATCGCCATCGGCGTGACCATCGGCTTCATCCTTCTGGCAGCGGCGCTGTCCACGCGCATCCACGATTCCGACGCCGCGGCGACGATCCGACGGCCATGATGTCGGTTTCGCA
>JANPDB010000902.1:0-9651 GCA_031431255.1 Acidimicrobiia bacterium
GACAGCTCCGAAGCAATCCTCGCCCGGCTCGTTCCAGAGCGCTATCTCGGTGGCACCCCCCTGTCCGTCGTCCACTCCGTACGCGCGCTTGTGAATCGCCTCGTCGACGGTGAAGGCGTGGAGCAGCGCTGACATCTCCTCCGGCGCGAAGAACACCCGTTTCACGACGAATCCATCGCTTCCGAACATCGCCCGGTCGGCCGCGGAGATCGTGCTCACGACAGGAACGGTAGTCCGAAATATTGATCAGTTCAATGGTTGGTGAACGTGGACCGGGGTCAGTCGTCGTGGCAGTATTTGCCATATGAATATCGCGGCAGCGACCACGACAGCTCGCGACTACTCGCTCGTGGGGCCCGAGCGCGAACGTGCGATCACGCGTGGCCTCGCCGACGCGCAGTGGTACACGACCCCCGTCCCTCGTGAAGAGATGCGTGCGTTCATGGTCCGCCGCGATGGGCCCGCAGTGCGCGACACCCTCCTGTGGTTCGCTCTGCTTGGCGGGTCGGGCTACCTCGCCCACCGCACGTTCGGGACGTGGTGGATGATCCCGGCGTTCTTCGTCTACGGAACGCTCTACGGTTCGGTGAGCGACTCCCGATGGCACGAGTGTGGCCACCGCACGGCGTTCAAGTCGGGATGGATGAACGACGCCGTGTACTACCTCGCCTCGTTTATGGTCTGGCGCGAGGCAGTGTCCTGGCGGTGGAGCCATGTCCGCCACCACAGCGACACCATCATCGTCGGACGCGACCCCGAAATCGCCAACCCGCGGCCGATGAGGCTCCGGGGTCCGCTGAAGGAGTGCCTCGGGCTCTCGTCGAATCCCGGAGAGACGCGCAAGATACTGTCAAACGTCATCGGCCGATTCACCGCGGCCGAACTCGAGTACGTCCCGGAGTCGGAACGGCCGAAAGCGATCCTGACAGCGCGCGTGTACGTGATTGTCTGGGCACTTACCGTCGCAGTCGCCATCGCGGCCAGGAGCGTGGAACCCCTGCTCTTCGTGATCGGCCCGAGCTTCTACGGGAAGTGGCTCGTGGTGGCCTACGGGGTCACGCAGCACGCGGGCCTCGCCGAGGACACGCTCGATCACCGGCTGAACAGCCGCACCGTGAAGATGAACCGTCTCCACCGGTATCTCTACTGGAACATGAACTACCACATCGAACACCACATGTTCCCAACCGTCCCGTTCCACGCTCTGCCGGCCCTCCATGAAGCGGTGAAGGCCGACCTCCCGCCGGTGTACCCGGGCTTTCGGGCGACGTACGGCGAGATCCTCCGTGCTGCTCGCGGTCAGGCAAAGGACCCGACCTTCTTCATCGATCGCAAGCCGCTACTTCCCACTCCAAGCGCCTCGGCGACACCCCCCGACCCCGCGATCGACGAGAGGCCGCACAGCGCCGGCGCCCGGGATCCGGAAGCAAACGACAGCTGGATCGAGGTCGGCCCGGCAGCTTCGCTTGCCGTCGACGACGTGCTCGGGTTCGACTGCGGCGATCGTACGTACGCGATCTATCGCGTCGCAGACGGAACCGTCCATGCTACCGATGGGCTCTGCACGCACGGAGCGTTTCGCCTCTGCGAAGGCCACGTTGCCGACGGGGTCATCGAGTGCCCGAAGCACAATGGACGCTTCGACATCGCAACCGGAAAGGCCGTCGGCCGACCCGTGAAGGTCGACCTCGCCGTCCACGAGGCGAGAGAGCACAACGGTCTGATCGAACTGCGCATCCGCCCGTCGCAGCAGAACTGACGGGCGCTCAGTCGACGGCGCCAAGCGCGCTGCCGGGAAGGTTCGGCTTGAGGCGGCGACGGCTGCGGGAGCGAAGCAGCGGCTTGGGTGCGTGGCTGGCAGGACCGCGATCCTGGAGGGATTCGACCTTGGTCTCCACGAGCAGCACACGCGCTTTGCGCTTCGACACGCTCCGCAGCCGATGAGGGAGCCGTGACGGGTAGGACAGGAAGTCGCCGGGGCCGAGGGTCGAAACCGAGCCATCGAGGTCGACTTCGATCGTTCCTTCGATTACGTAGAGGGCCTCGAAGCCCTCATGTTCCCAGTAGTCGAGGAACTTCAACGGCAGCCCTTCGAATTGCAGAACGTGGAACGGCGCGGTACCGGCAAGCATCAGGTGACAGACCGATTCCGATGCGGTGCCCGTCACCTCCACCACCGTCTCCTCCCCAGCGCGAGTCAGGGTCGGTTCCGTGGTCGTCCCGATCGGACCGCCGAAGAATGCCTGCGGCGTGGTGCCGAGGGAGTGGGCGATCCGGTAGAGCGACATCATCGAGGGTCGCGCCCGACCGTTCTCCACTTGGGAAAGGAACGGCTGTGACAGATCGACCTCAGCCGCGAGTTCCACCAACGTGAGGTCACGGGCCAGTCGCCTTTCGCGAATGGCCTTTCCCAGGGTTTCCCATTCGATGGAATCGAGCGCCACGTCGGACATACCTTCATTGTCCACCACCGGACGTCCACCCGTCGGACTTGCCGATGGACTTGACCGAGAATTCTTCACGGCCGACGCGATCGGTCGCACTCGTGCATGCGTCGCCGTATCCGAGGCGCTCAGCTGGAACGAAGTGCTCAGTCGGCGGATGCGGGAGGCGCCGGGCTTCTACGGCGTGATCGTCGGCTCGATGGCACTCGGCCTCGCTCTCGTAGGGTTCCGTGTCAACCCCATCCGCGCCTTGTACTTCGCGGCGGTGTTCAACGGCGTCACCGCACCACCGCTCATCCGGCTGATCATCCTTCTCGCCCGTTCGCCGTCCGTCATGGGAGAGTTCCGCCCGGGGCGCCAGTCGCTGGCGGCGACGTCGTTGGCGTTCCTGGCGACCGCCGCGTTCCCGATCGCCGCGCTCCTCCTCGGCTGAGCGACGGCCTCAACGTCACGCCGAGCGCACGCGTGCGATCGCCCGAAACTCGGGAATGACACTCACCGTCGCTCCCCGTCGTGCAATGTCAGAGCCCCCGCAACGGCATACCCTGCGGCGAGGAGCGCTGCGGCTCGGCGACTCCCAGTGATGTCGACGAGCGCAGCAGCGAAGAAGGGGCCGATCGCGCTGGCAAGACCCGTGAGCAGCGCCACCGCCCCCATGAGGGTGCCGAGGTCTTCCGGCGGGAGCAGCTGTCGGGCATAGATGCCGTCCAGCGGAGACATCGCCCCGATCGAGGTTCCCGCCACCACGACGTACACGATCGCCAACGCGAGGTGTCCGCTCACGAGCACGAGCAGACAACTGACGCCGAGGGCCGCCCGAGCCAGACGGAGGCTCGACCGAACGCCGTAGCGCGAGACGACTCGCGGGAGCGGAAGCCGTCCGAACAGCTGCGCGAACCCTCGGGCCCCGGCCAGGGTCGGGGCGAGTGCCGCGGAGATCCCCGCAGCAACGAGCAAAGGCACCTGGTAGACGAGCAGGATTGAGGTGCCGGCCGCAGCGGACGAGCCGGAAAGCACGAGCCGCCGAATCGGCTTCATGGCGAACGCCGACCGAACGGCGACGATGGGTGAGCCGGTCGAACGTACCGAGGCCGTCCTCCCGGCCCGGTCGATAACGAGCGCAGCGACGGCAAAGGCCGTGGCCACAAGGACTGCGTCGATTCTGAGCGTCGTGCGCCATCCCCACCATCGATTGGCCAGCCCGGTTCCCGGGATGAACAGCGGTGAGGAGAAGGCGCCCCACACCGTGAGCCGGGCGATGGACAGAGTTTCGCTGCCCGGCGCGAGGCGCGCCGCGACGGACTGCGTCGTCGCATAGAAGCCAGTGGAACCGATGACCCCGCCGGCGGAGCCGAACAGCAACGCGAACGTCCACGGCCGGTCGGCCATCGAGGAAAGCCATAGGAGGCCCCCGCCCGCAGTCGCACCGACGGCGAAGACGGCTCGCACTCCTCGGCGATCGAGGCTTCGCCCCGCGACGATGCCGAGAACGCCGGTCAGCAGATGGGCGAGTCCGAAGCCAGCCGTCAGCACCTGATCCGAACTGCGCAGCGCGGACCCGATGGCGTCGAACAGGACGCCGAATCCGTAGAACCACGAGCCGTAGGCAATGATCGTGAGCCCACCCAGCACTCCGAGGCGTGCCCGAGTCGCCCGGTCGAGTCGAGCCGGGCTCCGTTTCCGTGATGTCACGATCGCGGCGATTCGCCGGTCATGGCGATCCGCCCGACGGGCCGCTCGGCCAGGCCCGGCCATGCCCGGCGAAGGCCCATATATTGATACCTGTCGATGCGTTGATCCTGTCCAACGGGCCAACAATTGTCAATGGTGAAGGGTCAAGGCTGCGTGACACGGCGACGACGTGCGGCCCGCCGTGCCGGGCCCACATGGCCGGCCCGCGTAGGCTCCCGGGTCCCGAGATGGACGGACCGTGAGGGCTCGGCGGAACACCGCCATCGGCGAAGTACCCCTCGACGGACCGGCACTGGCCCGTGACCGATTGTCCGGATTCAGCACTAACTTCGATAGCGTCGTGTCCTCCGCCCCGTCAACACTCGCCGAGATCGCCGCACGCGTCGACGTCCGCATCAGGGAACTCCTCGACAGCGAGCTGATCCGGTGGTCCGCGGTCGACGCCGACCTCGCCGCCCCGCTTTCGTCCTTGCGCGACCTCGTGCTCGCGGGAGGTAAGCGCCTTCGCCCCGCGTTCTGCCACTGGGCATTCGTCGGCGCCGGCGGCGACCCCTTCGATCACAACGTCGTCGACGCCGGAGCGGGGCTGGAGTTGCTGCACACCTTTGCGCTGGTGCACGACGACGTCATGGACGCATCGCTTCGCCGTCGCGGAATGGATGCCGTCCACGTCCAGTTCATCGACGCCCACCAGAGAAACGGCTGGCGGGCCGAGGGCCGCCGCTTCGGCGAAGGAGTCGCGATCCTGGTCGGCGACCTCGCATTCGTGTACGCCGATCTCCTCATGAACGATCTCCCGCGCGCCGCGCAGGCGATCTTCACGGAGCTGCGCATCGAGGTGAACATCGGGCAGTACCTCGACCTGCTCGGCACCGTCCGAGGAGGGCCGAGCGTGGAGTCGGCGAAGCGGATCTGCACCTACAAGTCGGGCAAGTACACCATCGAGCGGCCCCTCCACCTCGGTGCCGCGCTCGCCGGCCAGCACGAACGCTTCGACGCGGCGCTGTCGGCGTACGGGCTACCGCTCGGCGAGGCTTTCCAACTGAAGGACGACCTCCTCGGCGCCCTCGGCGACGAGAGCGTGACCGGCAAACCCGTCGGTGATGACCTGCGGGAAGGAAAGCCGACCGCCTTGGTCGCCCGTGCACTCTCCGCGGCCACGCCTGCGCAGCGGAACTTGCTCGACCGCATCGGCCACACCGACCTTGGCCCCGACGAGATCGCGGCCATACAGGAGATCCTCGTCGACACCGGCGCGGCCGCGGTCGTAGAGGCCCAGATCGGCGAGCTTCGCGACGAGGCGATCACGGCCATCCGGGCGAGCGCGTTGACCCCGCTCGCCGTGGAGTCGCTGATTTCCCTGGCGTTCTACGTCACCGACCGCGATCGCTGAGCGGGCACCCGCGAACGCGACAGGTGGCGTCGACCACGCGTCGGCAAGACGCTTGGCAAGGCCCGCGCTCGGCTGATCGACATGACGCGCGAACGCGGCGGCGACGGCCAAGGTGAGGGCAAGCGTGATTCCACTGCCCACGGCGGCGCCCAGGTACAGCGATTCGAAGCGGGACGCCACCGTGGCGAACCCCCACGCACCGACTGACATGAGGATCGGCCAGTGCACGAGGTAGATGGAGAAGCTCAGTGTTCCGAGGCGCCGCGGCACTCGTCGACGCAGCACGCGACCGACCGCCGGAACGTTGAGGACAAGCCAGAACACGGCGAACGCGGCGAGCGTGTGGGCTATCGCCCGGGGACGTAGGTAGCTGTCCATGAACGTGGCCCGGGAAGCGAAGAACGAGTACCAGGCACCGACGTCCTGCTCGTCCGGCCACGATCCGAAGTACACCGCCACGATCGTCAATACACCGACGACGACTGCCTTGATCGTTCGCGATCCGTTCGCCGATGTGCTGTCGACCGTCGCCGGTGCCGACCGTGCTGCGCAGAACCACACCCCGATCGTGAACGCGGCAAGGTGGACGCCGAATCGTGGGGAGCCGGCGACGAGGGCCCAACCGATGATGGCGGCGAACACGAGGTTGCGCCGGCGGTCGTGACCGAAGACGGAGATCAAGGCGAAGACGAAGAGGGAACCGAAGAACTGGACGCTGATCGACCACAGTGAGCCGATCCACCAACTCGACCCGGCGAACAGCGAGCCACCGAACGCCGACCACAGCAGTCCGGGTCTCGGTCCCGACGCGTAGAAGCTCGCCAGCCACGGGCTCGACGAGATCCCGGCCGCCCGGACGTTGTGCATCGCACCGACGTTTACGAGCAAGCCCGTTGCGACAACGGCAGCAGCCACCGGAACACCCAGCCGCACCGCTCGCTTGACCGCCTGGCGCCTCAGATCCGCGGTATTGCCTGTCACCAGGAATCGGTTCGAAAGCACGTAGCCGGAATGCACGAAGAACAGCGTCACGCAGAGATCACCGGCCCAGAGGAAGGCGAGCGGTGTGTGGGCCAATGCGGCAAGGTACGGGACGCGATGGTCGGCCTGTCCGAACGCAAGAGCAGGGAGCCACGCCGCCAAGAGGTGGGACGTGACGATCACGAGGCTGGCAATGCCACGAAGGCCGTCGAGATGGTCGAGGTGCGATGCAGTTGTGCTGGGAGCAGATCTCCAGTCCTCGTCGGACGGACGACGCGTGGAGTCGCCCGAGCGACGAGTGAAATCACCCGGGCGCGGGCTGGAGGTCCGGCGTCCGCTGTGCCCTGTCACGACGTCGACCGTACGAACGGACGACAAGAGCAAGGTAAGAACCCGGTGAACAGAAGAAGTCCGGCGTGATCTCACGCGGGAGGATCGACTTCTCGGCACACGAACTTGACGTTTCCCGCGTCGGCGGCGCACGTAACGACGTACCGGGGCAAGACTGGAGAGATGGGTAAGCGTGTGGTTGTGGTCGGTGCCGGTCTCGGCGGGCTGTCGGCGGCCTGCAATCTGATCGGGCAGGGCCACGAGGTGACCGTTCTCGAGCGCGGACTGATTCCCGGTGGCCGGGCCGGGCTCATCGAGGACGGTGGTTACCGGATCGACAACGGCCCCTGTGTCCTCACCATGACGGGGATCCTCTCCGACGTCTTCGCCGCAGCGGGCGCAGCGATGGAGGACCACGTCACCATCCGACCCGTCAACCCGTCCTACCGCGCCACGTTCTCGCCGACGGAAGGCGGTGGCGAGGTGCGGGTGTGGCATGGCCGAGAAGCGATGGCCGAGGAGATCCGCCGTTTCTCCGGGCCGAAGGACGCCGAGGGATTTCACAGGATGGTCGACTGGCTGACGGAGCTCTACGAGGTCGAGACGCCGAACTTCATCGACCGCAACTTCAACTCCGTCCTCGACCTTGCGCGACCGATCACTCCGGGCCTGAAGCTGCTGAAGTTGGGTGGATTCGCGAAGCTCCACGGCCTGGTGGCGAAGTATCTGAAGGACCCCCGGCTGCAGAAGATCTTCTCCTTCCAGGCAATGTATGCGGGCTTATCTCCATATCAAGCGCTCGGTGCCTATGCCGTGATCACCTACATGGACTCGGTTGCCGGTGTGTACTTCCCCGAGGGAGGCATGCATGCGATTGCGAGTGGATTGGCGGAAGCGGCGGAGAAGGGCGGAGTGTCGTTCCGCTACGGCGCCGAGGTCGAACGGGTGTTACGCGCCGCCGGAGGCAACGGGGCGGTTCGAGGAGTTCGGCTCACCGATGGCTCGGTGATCCCGGCCGATGTCGTCGTCGTCAACGCCGATACTCCCGTTGCGTATTCGTCGATGCTGCCCGAGCTCGAGGTGCCCCGGGTGCTGCGCAAAGGCCATTACTCCCCGTCCTGCCTGCTCTGGCTGGCCGGGGTCAAGGGTGATCTGCCGACGGGCACCGAGCATCACAACATCCACTTCGGCGGTCAGTGGAAGCAAGCCTTCGACGCGCTACTCGAGGACGGGACCCGCATGCCCGATCCGTCGCTGCTCGTCACCGTTCCGACTCGCGGCGATGCGTCGCTGGCCCCCGACGGTCGCCACATCCTCTACGTCCTCGAACCGATCCCGAACCTCGGCGGGAGGATCAACTGGGACATCGAGCGCGAGCGGATCACCGCCGATCTGCAGCAACGGGTGGTCGACCTCGGCTACCCGGCAGCGGCGGACGACATCGAGGTGAGCCATGCCTACGATCCAACAGACTGGGAGCGACAGGGCATGGCCATGGGCACGCCGTTCGCTCTCTCCCACCGGTTCTTCCAGACGGGACCGTTCCGGGCCAAGAACACCGACAAGCGTGTTCCGGGCCTGGTCTTCGTCGGTTCGTCGACGGTTCCCGGTGTCGGCGTGCCGATGGTGCTGCTGTCGGGCCGCCTCGCCGCCGAGCGCGTGGCCGAACTGACCTGAACGCGAATCGCGGATCGGGGAGGCAGACTGTCGGCGATGAAGCTCCCCAAAATCCCCTGGACCGCACACTCCCGTGGCGCGTCCCTGAACGCTGCGGGGGCGGAGCCGGCGCTGCCGATCAAGGTGTCGGACTGGGTCACCCTCGATGAGAGCTACGAGATCTGCCGGCTCCTGAACAAGCGGAGCGGCACGACGTACTACTGGTCGACGAACATCCTCCCCAAGGTGAAGCGCCACCACGTCCATGCGTTGTACGGGTTCTGCCGCTACGCCGATGACATCGTCGACGATCTCGGTTCCGACGCCACCACCGACGACCGCGCCAATGCCCTGGCGGCTTTCGGGAACCAGTTTCTCGCCGACCTGGAGACAGGGCGTTCCGCGCACCCGGTGCTCAAAGCAGTGGTGCACACCGTGCAGGCGTTCGACATCGACGTCGAGTGCTTCCGCCGCTTCCTGCGTTCGATGACCATGGACCTCACGGTGCAGACGTATGCCACGTATGCCGACCTCCAGCACTACATGGACGGCTCCGCCGCCGTGATCGGCGAAATGATGCTGCCGATCCTCGAACCCCGCGACCTTGCGGCGGCTACTCCCCATGCACGAGATCTCGGCGATGCGTTTCAGCTCACGAACTTCCTGCGCGACGTGGCCGAGGATCTCGACCGCGAGCGCGTTTACATCCCTCAGGAGGACCTCGCGAAGTTCGGCGCAGATCCGACCCGGCGCGTTGCGGACGCGGCCTGGAAAGACCTGATGCGCTACGAGATCGCCCGCTGCCGCGAGCTCTATGCCAGCGCCGATCTCGGGACGGCGATGCTGCCTCCGAACTCGCAACGCTGCATCCAGGCCGCCCGCGACCTCTACAGCGGCATCCTCGACAAGATCGAGGAAGCCGACTACGACGTCTTCACCTCCCGTGTGCGGGTCACGACCTCGCGAAAGCTCGCTATGGGCTTCAAGCTGGTTCGGCCCCGTCGTTTCGGCTGACCGGGGGCGATCTCACGGGCCCATGACGGGCGTCACTGCTTTCGGCCTCTCCTGACGACGGAAACCGGTGACCACGGGGGTAGCGTTGGCAATAGTGCTTCTCGACGCCGTTTCCGCCCCCCAGGACCTTCGCCGGTTCAC
>JANPDB010000903.1:0-3507 GCA_031431255.1 Acidimicrobiia bacterium
ACTGGAGCTTGAGGGCGTAACTCCAGGGTGCGGCGTTCGCGAGCATTCGCTTCATGGAGGTCTTGTCGTACTTCGTCTTCACGTCATTCGGAAGTGCGCATATCATCCGGATCGGGGTCGGGGCGCAGAACGTCGACGTGATGTGGTACTTCTCGACGAGGCGCAACCAATCCTCAGGCGAGAACTTGCGCTGCAGCACGACGGTCTGACCGAGCGCCGCGCTGCTCTGCATGAACCCGCCGGGACCGGAGTGGTAGAGCGGGCCGGTGGTGATGTAGATGTCGTTCGTGTTCGAGCCGAGAAGAGCAGCCAGTGCGGCGCCCTGGCGGGGATCGGCGCGTGTGGTTCGCAAGGCACCCTTCGGTTTGCCGGTGGTGCCCGAGGTGTAGATCATCGTCGCCGCCGTGGTTTCCGCGTCGGCGACTTCGGGCACCGCGGGCGGCGCCGCAGCGACGAGGTCCTCGACGGTGAGCATGCCCTCGGGGGCCGGTCCGTCGAACACGAGGATCGTGCGAACCTTGGGGATGTCGGCGCGGATCCGTTCGAACATCGGTGCGAATTCGGCGTCGACGTAGACGATGTCGGCGTCGCAGTGGTCGGTCACATAGGCGGCTTCCTCGTCGGAGAGCCGGTAGTTGAGCGGCACCGCTGTGGTGCCGATCTTGCGGCACGCGTGGACGGCCAGCACGAGGCCGATGGAGTTCTGCCCACACCACACGACCTTCGATCCGCGTCCGGCACCGAGCCCCTGGAACACGTGCCCGAGCCGATTCGTGGCGAGGTCGAGCTCGGCGTAGGTGAGTTTCTGAACCGTTCCGTCGGGACGGTCGTCGATCACGGCGACCTTGTCGGGTTGCGTGGTGGCGTAGAGGCTCAGGTAGTCCGGCACGACGCCGAACCTAGGCCGGTCGACCCGGTCCGCACCAGCCGGGTCGGACGCACCGGCGGGGTCGGACGCACCGGCGGGGTCAGAACAGCATGTCGCGCTTGTTCACCAACGTCGGCATCGGCTGGCGTCGAAGTCGGTGGTGGGCGATGAGCGCGCCGGGAGGGCCGGCGAGGGTGAGGAGGGCAAAGCGGGTCGACCACTTCATGGCGCGGAAGATGTCCAGGATCATCACGCCGAACGCAATGCAGATCATCCCGTGGAAGTACGCGACGACTCGAAGCATCAGGTAGTTCGCGTCGCCGCGATCGTCGAGGATGTACTTGCGGAACATGAAGATCAGCAGGAGTGCGTAGCTCACGCACTCGACGATGGCGAATGCCTTCGTGAAACGGATCTTGCGCGCGAGCCGCGAACGCGGCGACATGCTCTCGACGACGGAACCGACGGGCGTCTCGCTCACGCTGTTCGACGCTACCGGTCTGTGCCCGCGTCCGGCGCCGGTCCCGGCCGCGTGTCCGGTGCCGGACCTGTCGCGCTGGGTCGTTCCTGGAGCGACTGGGCGCGACAACTCCGCGGAAATCTCGCGGTCAATCCCCGCAATGGTCGACCGCGGGTCCGCATAGCATCGGAGTCCTATGGCGAACCCGATGAAGATCCGTTCCACCGACGTCACCGAAGGCCCCAAGAAGGCCCCGGCCCGGGCGATGCTTCGGGCGGTAGGCATGGGCGACGGTGATTGGGACAAGGCCCAAGTCGGCGTGGCGTCGAGCTGGAACGAAGTCACGCCGTGCAACATGCCTCTCGACCGTCTCGCCGATCGGGCCAAGGACGGCGTCCGGGCGGCCGGTGGCTTCCCGCTCGAGTTCGTCACCATCGCGGTAAGCGATGGCATCTCCATGGGCCATGAAGGAATGCGAGCGTCGCTCGTGTCTCGCGAAGTGATCGCCGACTCCGTCGAGACGGTCATGCACGCCGAGCGATTCGACGGACTCGTTGCCCTCGCCGGCTGCGACAAGAGCCTGCCCGGCATGATGATGGCGGCCGCACGGCTGAACCTCCCGGCCGTGTTCCTCTACGGTGGCACGATCCTCCCCGGTCGAGGAGCGCACGGCGAGGCGCTCGACATCACCAGTGTGTTCGAGGCGGTCGGGTCACACGCTGTCGGCAAGTTGACCGACGAGGAACTCTCGCTCATCGAGCACAACGCGTGTCCCACCGAGGGCAGTTGTGCCGGAATGTTCACGGCGAACACCATGGCGGCTGTTGGCGAAGCTCTGGGCCTCTCGCTTCCAGGAAGCGCGTGCGCGCCGGCCGTCGATCGCCGCCGCGATGAGTATGCGATCGCGTCCGGCAAAGCGGTGATGAACCTGCTCGAGAAGAACATCCGGGCGCGTGACATCCTCACGAAGGAGGCGTTCGAGAACGCCATCATGGTGACGCTCGCCCTTGGCGGCTCGACCAATGCGGTGCTCCACCTGCTCGCTATAGCCAACGAGGCCCGCGTCGACCTGACGCTCGCCGACTTCAACAGGGTGGGCGCCAACATCCCGCACATCGCCGACATGAAGCCCGGCGGTAAGTTCCATATGACCGATCTCGACGCCATCGGTGGTGTGCCCGTCGTGATGAAGCATCTGCTCGATGCTGGCCTGCTCCACGGTGAATGCATGACGGTCACCGGCCGGACCATGCGGGAGAACCTCGAATTGCTCAACCCGCCCGCTCCGGACGGCCGGGTCGTCCGTACGCTCGCCGACCCAATCCACGCCGATGCCGGCATCGTCGTGCTCACCGGTTCCTTGGCGCCGAAGGGGAGCGTGGTCAAGGTCGCCGGGCTCACGAAGGAGCAGATGTCCTTCGAAGGCCCGGCGCGAGTGTTCGAAGGCGAAGACCCGGCGATGGACGCGATCCTCGCCGGCAAGATCGAACCCGGCACCGTGCTCGTGATCCGCTACGAGGGTCCGAAGGGAGGACCGGGAATGAGGGAGATGCTTGCCATCACCGGTGCACTCAAGGGAGCCGGGCGTGGATCGGACTGCGCGCTGATCACTGATGGACGGTTTTCGGGCGGCACGTGGGGCTTCTGCATCGGCCACGTCGCTCCTGAGGCTGTCGACAATGGTCCGATCGCCGCGGTCCGCGACGGCGACATCATCAAGGTCGACGTTGCCAATCGCCGCCTCGACGTGCTCGTCGACGAGGCAGTACTCGCCGAGCGCATGGCCGACGTGAAGCACCCCGAGCCGCGCTACACCACGGGTGTGCTGGCGAAGTTCGTGAAGCTGGTCCAGGGAGCTGAGTTGGGCGCGATCACGCTGCCCTGATCTGGCCTGCCCCGAGGACTACCGGCGCTATCGGTTCACGCCGGCGGCGCGAGCGATGACGCTCGCGTCGACCGGGGCGAACCAGCTGAGGATGAGCCGGTCGACCCCGTCGGCCTCGAGTTCGACGCGTAGCGGATGAGAAGGATCGAGCAGGGCGTCGTCCCAGCTGCACCACACCGAGGTCGTCCATGGACGGGGGTTCGCGTTCCTCGCTTCCCGCGCCGCCGCGAGCACCTCGCTGCGGTCCGTGTTGTGTGCCCGCACGTTCACGCCGTTCGTCCGCTGCCCGGCGAT
>JANPDB010000904.1:0-2975 GCA_031431255.1 Acidimicrobiia bacterium
TCCACTCGGCACGGGAACGCTCATCGCCTCAAGACTCGCGCAAACGCCGAACCCCGGAGGATCAGAGCGGCTTGGCCACGGCGAGGAAGACGCTGATGACGAGCACGCCCCAGATCGCGAAGACCGGTGGATAGAGCGAACTGATCATCCGGTCGAGAGCGTCGAAGTCCGACGGTGTCGCGTCGTTGCGGAGTGTGGCGCCGAAGACGGGTCCCGCTTCGCGCATGAGGAAACGAATGCACAAGCCACAGAAGATGGTGAACGCGAACAGCAGCACTTTCCACCGCAACCAGAGGGGTCCGACCGGGCCATCGTCGGGCCCGGCGATGAAGCTGGCTGCGGCCGACCCGCCGAACGCGACGACGAGCACCACCCGCAGCACCGTGTCGAATCGGGCGAACGGGACCGCAATCCGACCAAGGCCGTGGTGTTGGCGTACGACGAGTCCTGCCCACACCACGCACAGCACGGCGATGAGCCAACCGAGTGGCGCGCCATAGGACGGTGCCAGGCCCCAACCGAGATGGGCGAGCGTGAGCCCGAGCGGAATGGTTGCCAGCATCGACACTCGGGGACCGAGATCGAGAATGCCGAGAAGTTTGAGGAACTGACCACGCGCCTCGGCCGATAGCAACCGATTCCGGGCGAGCCATGCGCAGGTGAACACACCGAGGTCGACTCCGAGCCACGTCGCCATCGAGAGAATGTGCAGGAGTTTGATCACGTTGTAGGCCGTGAACATCTCAGGCACCGGGCTTGATCACGGCGAGCGCGCTCATGGCGATGAGCAATGTCCAGATGACGACCACGCACGCCTTCAGCGGCACGGCTTGCTTGGCCAACGCCGCCTCGCGTTCAGGGGTGGAACCACCCGTGGCGATTCCGACGACCGTCGCTCCGAGCTTGGGGAGCAGGAGCCGGATGACGACACCATCGGCGACAATGCCCGCGAACAGCAGCGCCTTCCAGGCGAGCCAATCTGCGCCGATGACCCCACCGTCGCCGTCGGTCGCAAGCGAGGTGATCGCGGCGAGCACGAGTGCTGCCGCAACACCGACTCGCCACCACAGATCAGCCACCTTGAACATCGCCACGAAACGCACCGCCCAACCGGGACGCTCCGCACCCGCCGGCGCGTGCGCCACCCAGAACTGCATCCACACGCCTACGAACCAGGCGACTCCGATACCTGCGGCAACCCAGGCCAGCACCGCTCCGGCGTCCCCGCCGAAGCCCCAGTCGCCCATGTGCGACAGCGATAGGCCGAGCATCAAGAGCAGCACGAGAGCCGAGCGGGGTCCCTGATCGAGAAGGTCCGACAACCGGCTCATCGACAGTCGGGTGGGGACGCTGAGCGACGTGTCGAGCAGACGATTGAAGCTGGCGAAGGTTCCGATGTCGGTTCCGAGCCAGACGAACACGAGCAGGAGGTGGACTGCCTTCAGAGCATCGTACGCGCGCATATCGACCTATGGAACGAGAAGGGAGCGGCCGTCAGAGGAAGCGCTGGCGAACGCGGCAGCCGCTTCGGTGAGGGCATGGGTCGACGCCACGACGGGACGCACGATTCCGGCGGCGAGCGCGTCCAATGCCATCCGCGCGGATGCCATGAACACCGGTTCGGCGATCGCATGCTCGTTGACGCCGAGGATGCGGTGTTCGGCGATCATCAGCAGCGGCAACACGAACGAGATCACGGCGCCAGCCGGATACCCGAGGAACACGTGGCGACAGCGGTAGGCCCCGGCCCGGATCGCCGCGGTGAACACGTCCCCGCCGACGGGGTCGATGATGACGTTCGCGCCGAGCCCGGCCAGTTCGTCATACCCCACGACCCGAACGCCCGAGGGAACGTCGAGTTCGACGGGTCGACGGCAGGCGGCGATCACCTCGGCCCCGGCCGCCACGCCGAGCGCCACCGCGGCGCGGCCGACACCACCGTTGGCGCCGAGCACGAGCAACCGCTCCCCGGAAACGAGCGCGGCGTGATCGTTCAGCAGCAGGTACGCCGTGGTGGTGGTCTCCGCGCCGGCCGCGGCCACGAGCGGATCGAGCCCCGCGGGGAGCGGGAGGCACGCCGCCAGGGGGGCGAGGAACCGGTCGGCGAAGCACCCCGGACGCCCGAAACCCATCCGGTGGTGTCCTCCCTGAACAGACACCAAGGAACCGTCGGCGAGCCGGCCCACCGCCGACACGCCCGGCTGGTAGGGGGCAGGGCCGGCCGGCGGGAACTTCCCCGCCGCGATCTGGCGGTCGAGGGGAACGATGTCCGCGGCGACGAACTCGACCTCGACCAGTTCCTCGTCGCCGAACAGGGACGGGTCCAGAGACGCCGGGCCGACCGACAGCGTCGCCGGCTCTCCCGTGCGCTCCACGAGAACCCGTCGAACCGTTGGTGCGGACATGGCCCCCACCCTTCCACAGGAGACCCCGACTGTTCCACTGGGCGGACTGCCGTCCCGCCCAGCGAAACAAGCGGCGACTCCGGATTACGCTCGACTCCTCAGATGCCCGGAACCCCCGGCATCCGACGATCGTGCGCACCAGATGCGGGAGAGGGAGGAAACGTGGAGTTCGGCATCAGCCTGTCTCTGGCCGGCGTCCCGCTTCCCCGGGCCATGCCGCTGGCATCGCTCGCAGAGCGTTGCGGCTTCACCACCGTTTCCGTCGGCGAGGCGGCCCACGACTCGTTCGCCGCAGCCACGGCGATGGCCACGTCAACGGAGACGATGCGCATCATGACCGGGGTGACGACGTGGGTCCGGCCACCGATCCTCACGGCAACCGCGGCCGCCACCGTCGACGAGATCAGCGGCGGGCGATTCACCCTCGGGCTCGGGACCATGCCCGACCACTGGAATCGCGATCACTACGGCATCGACCCGTCGAAGCCATTGGAACGTATGCGCGAATACGTCGAGGTGATCCGACGCGCGCTCAGCGCCCCGACAGGAAGCACGGTCGACTACGACGGG
>JANPDB010000905.1:0-2841 GCA_031431255.1 Acidimicrobiia bacterium
TCCTGGATGATCTTGCCGTTGCCGCGCACCGGACCGTCGAGGCGCTGCAGGTTGCAGTTGACGACGAAGATCAGGTTGTCGAGACCTTCGCGGCCGGCGAGCGAGAGCGCACCGAGTGACTCGGGCTCATCGGTCTCGCCGTCGCCGAGGAACGCCCACACCTTGGAGTTGCTGGTGTCGGCGACGCGACGGTTGAGGAGATAGCGGTTGAACCGGGCCTGGTAGATCGCGTTGATCGGGCCGAGGCCCATCGACACGGTCGGGAACTCCCAGAAGTCGGGCATGAGGCGAGGGTGCGGATAGCTCGACAGGCCGGTGCCGTTGATCTCGGTGCGGAAGTTGTCGAGGTGCTGATCCGTCAGACGACCTTCGAGGAAGGCCCGTGAGTACACGCCCGGGGCGGCGTGGCCCTGGAAGTAGATCTGGTCGCCGGAGCTGCCGTCGTCCTTGCCCCGGAAGAAGTGGTTGAAGCCGATCTCGATGAGCGAGGCCGACGAGGCGTAGGTGGCGAGGTGACCGCCGATGCCTTCGGAGCGGTGGTTGGCGCGCACGACCATGGCCATGGCGTTCCACCGGATGACGGCGCGGATGCGGCGCTCGAGGTCCTCGTCGCCGGGGAACCACGGCTCCTGGTCGGCCGAGATGGTGTTGATGTACGGGCTCGACACCAGTGACGGAAGCCCGACCTGCAGTTCGCGGGCGCGGCCGAGCAGCCGGTTCATCAGGACCTGGGCGCGGGCCTTGCCGTGTGTGGAAACGATGGCATCGAGCGAGTCGAGCCATTCCTGCGTTTCCGTGGGGTCCACGTCGGGAAGCTGTCGGGCGAAGCCATCGAAGATCACGCCGAACAGTCTTCCATCGTCAGGACCGATGGAGGAACGCTTCCCGTGCTGCACGTAGGGAGAGAGGTTGCCCCCATCTATGGGGGCTAAACACCTCCCAACGACGCTCGGAGGCGTTTAGCCCCCACGAATTGGGGCAACCTCTCTCCCAGTCAGTGGGGTCATTTGGGTTGCACGCGGTCGAACGGAGCGAGCGGCGCTGCGCCGAAGGGAAAAGGGGCAACGTCTCTCCCAGTGCACTACTCGTAGCGGTCGATGGCCGGTGGCGCAGGGACGAGGACGCCGGCGGTGCCCACGGTGGACCGGAACGCCTCGGCCCATTCGCCCCTGCGGATCATGTCCTCGAGCGCGTCGTTGACGAACGTGCGCAGCTCGGTGTCTCCTTTCGGCACGCCGATCCCGTACGGTTCGGTGCGGAACGGGTTGCCGGTGAGCCCGAAGCGCTTGTCCTGCAGGGCCAGTCCCAGCAGGATCACGTCGTCGGTCGTCATCGCATCGACCTGTCCCCGCCGGAGCTCCTCGAAGCACTCGGAGTACTTGTCGCGGGTTATCGAGATGTCGGCCTTCGGCGCGGCGGTCTGGAGGTTGATGAGGGACGTCGACCCGTTGACCGAGCAGACCTTGCGGCCATTCACGTCGTCGATTCCGCGGATCGTCCCGTTGTCAATGAGCTCTCGGCGGGTGAGGACGTCCTGGCCGGCGATGTAATACGGCCCGGCGAAGTCGACCAGCTGCTTGCGCGCATCCGTGATGGTGTAGGTGGAGATAACGAGATCCGCGGCGCCGCGCTGGAGCATCGTCTCCCGGTCCTTCGACAGCGCTTCGACGAAGCGAACGCGCGTGGACGGGTCCTCGTCCGGTAGAAGCCGCGCCGCGATGCCCTTCGCGATCTCGATGTCGAATCCGCTGAGCTCGCCGGTCTTCGGGTCCTTGAGCCCGAAGAGCGGGACGTCCTCTTTCACGCCGATGGTGATCGACTTGTTGGCCCGGATCGCGTCGAGGCGGCTCACCCGCTCGACAGGTGTCGGCACCGGCAGGGCGAGGGTGTTCGCCGACTGCTTCGTGGAGCTCGAGCATGATCCGAGCACAGACGTTGCAAGAGCGACTCCGACCGCGATGGCGAGTCGGAGTGCTCGACGAGGGCAGACGGATCTCATGTCAGACGACCAAGGCACGCAAGAGCGCCAGTCCTTGACGTGCTCCGCGGCCACGAGCTTCCACCGGATTGTCGTAGCTCTACAGGATCTTCGAGAGGAAGTCGCGGGCGCGATCGCTCTTCGGGTTGTCGAAGAACTCGTTCGGCGTGGCGATCTCGACGAGGCGTCCGTCGTCCATGAACACGACGCGCTTGGCCGCGGACCGGGCGAAGCCCATCTCGTGCGTGACGACAACCATGGTCATGCCCTGAGACGCCAGCTCGAGCATGACGTCGAGGACTTCGTTCACCATCTCCGGGTCGAGGGCGCTGGTCGGCTCGTCGAACAGCATGACCTTCGGGTCCATGGCGAGCGCTCGTGCGATGGCAGCCCGCTGCTGCTGTCCTCCGGAGAGCTCTGCGGGGTGACGGTTCGCCTTGTCACCGATGCCGACTCGCTCAAGAAGCCCCATCGCCTTGACTCTCGCGGCGGCCTTGTCCATGCCGCGGACCTTCACCGGTCCGAGCATCACGTTCTCGACGATCGTCTTGTGGGCGAACAGGTTGAACGACTGGAACACCATGCCGACGTCGGCACGCAGGGCCGCGAGCTCCTTGCCCTCTTCGGGCAGGGTGGCGCCGTCGATGGTGATTGAGCCCTTCTGGAACCGCTCGAGGCGGTTGATGCAACGGCACAGCGTGGACTTGCCCGATCCTGACGGCCCGATCACGACGACGACTTCACCGCGGGCGACCTCGAGGTTGATGTCCTTGAGCACGTGGTGATCGCCGAACCACTTGTCGAGCTTGTCGACGACGATGAGCGGTGTGCTGGCGGTGTCGGTCATCGGGTTTCCTTGGGAG
>JANPDB010000906.1:0-23620 GCA_031431255.1 Acidimicrobiia bacterium
TTGGACTTGAACGGATCCTTGCAGAGGACGGTTCGCTGGGCCTGATCGTTCAACTTGAGGTGGACCCAGTCGACCGTGAAGTCACGCTTGCGCTCCTTCGCCTTGCGGATGAAGTCGCCTCGCAGTTTCGCCCGTGTCGTCTGCGGGGGCTGGTCGACGGCGATGTCGATGGCTTCGTCCGTACACATACGTTCGATGAGTCCACGACGCTGCATTCTGTAGAAGACGCCCCGCTCGCGATGCACGTCGTGGTACTGCAGGTCGAGCAGGGCCACCTTCGCATGACCGAGCGGAAGGTCGTGTTTCGCCCGGTACGCCTCGATCAGCTTGTGCTTGATTACCCAGTCGACCTCGCGATCCAACAGGAGCGGATCACGTTCGATGGTCTCGATGCAGTGCTTCCACATCCCGAGGGCGCGCATCTCTTCGTCCGGAAGGCCCTTCTGGTCGGCGAACTTGATAGCCCGGGCGAGGTACTCGGCCTGGATGTCGAGCGCACTCGCCTCTCGGCCGTTCTGGAGACGAACCCGTCGTCGGCAGGTGACGTCGTGGCTGATCTCTCGAATGGCGCGAATCGGGTTCTCCAGCGCCATGTCACGCAGCACCACGCTCGGATCCTCCAGCATCCGCAGCATGATCGCCGATGCTCCGACCTTCAGGAAGGTCGTGTACTCGCTCATGTTCGAGTCGCCGACGATGACGTGCAGGCGACGGTACCGTTCGGCGTCGGCATGCGGCTCATCTCTGGTGTTGATGATCGGCCGACTACGCGTGGTCGCCGAACTGACCCCCTCCCAGATGTGCTCGGCCCGCTGCGTCATGCAATAGACGGCGCCGCGAGCGGTCTGCAGGACCTTGCCGGCGCCGCAGTAGATCGACCGCGACACGAAGAAGGGGATGAGCACCTGGGCGTAGGTCGAGAGCTCGTCGTCGCGGCTCGTCAGGTAGTTCTCGTGACAGCCGTAGCTGTTCCCGGCCGAATCGGTGTTGTTCTTGAACAGGTAGATGTCACCCTTGATCCCCTCTTCCCGCAAACGCGCCTCAGCCGAGCTCAGCAGGCTCTCGAGAATCCGTTCCCCGGCCTTGTCGTGGGTGACCAGGTCAAGGAGCGAGTCGCACTCCGGGGTCGCATACTCGGGGTGCGATCCGACATCGAGATACAGACGGGCGCCGTTCTCGAGGAACACGTTCGAGCTGCGACCCCACGACACGACCCGGCGGAACAGATAGCGGGCGACCTCGTCCGGACTGAGCCGACGCTGCCCGCGCAGCGTGCAGGTCACGCCGTACTCGTTTTCGATGCCGAAGATCCGACGTTCCATACGTGAGCGAACCTAGTGCTGTTCGCCGACGGAGCGTCGCTCCGCTCGGAAGACACGGAGTTCGCAGAGATCGATGGCGACCGACGCGAGCGCGTCGGCGTTCTTTCGATCGAACGGCGACGAGAAGTTCCGGGTTCCATCCACCGATCTCGGCGGCGCGCTCGAGGACGGTGCTGTCGGTGTGGATCGGGTCGAGCCGAAGGACGGTGCGCGCCGCGTCAACGAACGACGCGAACAGCATGTCGGTATCGATAGCGCCGAGAAGCTTCTCGGCACCGGCCTTGGTCAGACGAGATTGATCACCGGACACGTCAGCCCAGCAACGCCGTGAGTTCGTCTCCCTCGATCCGACTGAAGGTGCGGCGGGCGTGGGTTCGGTCGAGAGCGGCGACTTCGAGTTCGCGGGGGGTGAGCGTGCGCTCGGCGCCAGCCAGAGCCGCCACCGCACCGCGCAGAGCAGCGGCCAGCGGCTGCCCTTCGGCGTAGGTGGCCTTCATACGTTCACTTATCGTCTCGGCATCACCGCCCAGGACGGTGAACCGCTCCTGATCCATGACCGTTCCGTCGTAGAGGATGTGGAAGAGACGGTCGTCGTCGGGGGTCAATCCGACTTCCGCGACCAGAATCTCCACTTCCAGAGGCTTCATCTCGTGCGTGAACACCTGTCCAAGCATCTGTGCGTAGGAGTTCGCGAGGCTCCGGGCCTCCACATCCTCGCGGCTGTAGGAGTAGCCCTTCAGGTCGGCGGCCCGAACACCGGCGATGCGCAACTGATCGAATTCGTTGTAGCGGCCGACTGCGGCGAAGCCCACCCGGTCGTAGATCTCACTGACCTTGTGCAGTGATCGTGAGTGGTTCTCGGCGACGATGAGGACGCCGTTGGCGTAGGTGAGTCCGATGAGCGATCGGCCGCGGGCGATGCCCTTGCGCGCGTAGTCGGCGCGATCCTTCATCACCTGTTCCGGCGAGACGTAATACGGCATGCTCATGATCGAACCCCCAGAGACGATGTCGGCGACCAACCGCGCAGGACAGCAAGAACCGAATCCCCACCAGACGGCGACAGCTGCGCCAACCCGGTCATCGACTGACTCCGCGTGCGCGGAGGAGTTCGGAGAATCGCTCGGAGATCTCGTCCTCCGAGACCTCGGCATAGCCTTCGGCGGTGATCGTGGCGCACGTCGGATAGATGCCGCGGATCGCATCGGGACCGCCGGTGGCCGAATCCTCGTCGGCAGCCTCGAACAGCGAGGAGACGGCGAGCGAGACCGCCGCTCCTCGGTCCAGCTGGGCGTTCCACTGCTGCTTGATCAGTGAGCGCGCATAGGTTCCTCCGGAACCTGTGCCGTAGAACTCCATCTCCTCGTAGCGGCCCCCGGTGATGTCGTAATTGAAAATCCGGCCCTGATTGCGACGCAGGTCGTACCCCGCGAAGATCGGGATCACCACGAGGCCCGACTGCATGGCCATGGGCAGGTTGCTCCGAATCATGTTCGCCAGCCGCGTGGCCTTGCCCTCCAGCGAAAGCGGCGCTCCTTCGACCTTTTCGTAGTGCTCGAGCTCGAGTTGAAACAGCTTCACCATCTCCGACGCAACACCGGCCACGCCGGAGATCGACACCCCGCTCCACCGGTCGGCGGGAAAGACCTTCTGCATCGAACGATGGGCGATCACGTTGCCTGCCGTGGCCCGCCGGTCGCCAGCCATCACGACGCCGTCGGCATAGCGCAAGGCCACGATCGTGGTCCCGTGCGTCAGGTCGTGGCCTGAGGAGGCAAGCGACGCACCCGTTCCGGCCGACATCCCGGCAAACGGGGTGAGGCCTTCATGGCGGAGAAGTTCGGCGAAGCTCGACCGACGTTCGTGATCGACGGTCATCGCGTGGAACGGAGAGTCTGCGGACACCAACCCGACACTAGGAGACTGTCAGACCGTACGGGTGCCGGACACCGAAGGCAGGGGGTTCGCGCCGAACTCGGCGCGGATGGCACCCGCAGAGCAGCTACTGCCCGCCCTTTTGCACGTAGCTCTTGACGAACTCCTCGGCGTTGGTCTCGAGGACCTCGTCGATCTCGTCGAGCAGGTCGTCGAGGTCGGCTTTGAGCTTCTCGCCCTGCTTGGCGGGCGCGACCTCGGCGACGGCCTCGTCCTCGCGCTCTTTCGGCGTCCGGCGGATTTGTTCACGTTCACTCATGGCAGGCTCCTCCTTCAGGCTCCCAGCCGAGCAAGAAGCTCAGCCGGGCTGTTGCAACCCTCTAGCAATGTATCGACCATCTCGGCCGTACCTTTCAACGGTTCGAGCATGGGTACCCGCCGAAGTGGGTCCGTGCCGAGGTCGAACACCACGGAATCCCAGTTCGCGGCGGCAATCGCCGCCGGAAAGCGCTGCAGGCATTTCCCTCGGAAATATGCCCGGGTATCCCGCGGCGGCTCGGTTGCCGCAAGATCGACGGCTGCTGGTGCGAACAGTGTCTCGAGCCCGACACGGGCCGAGAGCGACTTCGACGGCCGGATGTCGTGGTACTGCAGGTCGACGGCGCGGAGCCGCGAGTCCCGGGCCGGGAGCTGATGGCGGTTGCGCAGTCCGTCGACGAGACGTTTCTTGGCGACCCAGTCGACGATGTGTGCCTGCGAGAGTGGATCGGTCTCGAGACCGGCCAGCACCGACTCCCATCGTGTCAGGACGTCGGCGCCCACCGCCTCGCCCACGCTTTCGAGGCCATGGCTGACCGCCCACTTCTTGGCCCGCTCGAAGTACTCCCACTGGATGTCGAGCGCGGTGCGGCGCGAACCGTCGGCCATCTCGACCGCAAGTGTCAGCGAGGTGTCACGACTGATCGCCCGTATCGACGGAACAGGGGCGGCGAGCGCGAACGACCCCGAATCAAGCACGCCGTCCTCGATCATCGCCAGGACTATCGAGGTGGTCCCGATCTTCAGCAGCGTGGCGACGTCGCTCGGGTTCGCGTCACCCACGATCACGTGAAGACGCCGGTACTTCGACGAGTCGGCATGCGGTTCGTCGCGGGTGTTGACGATCGGCCGTTTGAGCGTGGTCTCCAAACCCACCTCTTCTTCGAAGAAGTCGGCTCGCTGCGAGAGCTGGAAGTCGACGTCGGGCGCGCCGGGAAGCTCGCTGCCGACCTTGCCGGCACCGCAGAAGACCTGGCGGGTGACGAAGAACGGGATCACTGCCCCGATGACCCGGGTGAACGGGACCGCCCGATCCATGAGGTAGTTCTCGTGGGTACCGTAGCTGTTGCCCTTGCCGTCGGAATTGTTCCGGTAGATCACGATCTCTTGGCCGGGCGGGAGGGCATCGCGGGCTGCGGCCATCGCGTCGAGCAGGACACGTCCGCCGGCGCGGTCATAGAGCGTCGCGGAAAGCGCGTCGCGACATTCGGGGCTGCTGTATTCCGGATGGGCGTGGTCGACGTAGAACCTGGCGCCGTTGGTGAGCACGGCATTCACGAGATGCGTCTCGACCTCGGGTGGCATCGAACCGCCCAGACTCCATCCACGTGCGTCGTTGCCGGGATGCTCGTCCTCGAAGTCCCAAGCAACCTTCGACGATGGGCGATCGAGCGACGTGACGTAGGCATTCACCAGGAGACTGGAGAGCTGGATCGGGTTTGCGTCGGGCGCGGACGGGTTGAAGATCCCGAACTCCGTCTCGATGCCGCAAACCTTGGGAATCGCCATATGTTGCAACCTACAGCGGTCAACCCCGGTGGGGTGCGGACGGGCGGTCGGCCGACCGATTCGTGGATGTGTCCTGGTGCATCGAAGTGGTCATCGCAGAGGGAACGGGAGGAGCGCTTCGGCGCCTTTCCGGTCGATCCGTACCCCTGAACGACACGCCTGCGAAAGCAGGCGGCCGGAGGCGGCGGCCGCCTCGGGGAGAGTGGCCGGCCGAGCGGTACGGGACCGCGCAGACACATCGCCTCCCGCGACGTGATCGTCCGTTTCCGGGGCGGCGTGTGCGGCGCGCCGCCCGGGACCGCCGGGCATCCTCTCCGCCCGAACAGCTCCACCGTGTCGCCGGTCGGCCTCGGCGATGAGGTGGCGTACGTGGAGCGGCGATCCCCGGCGGACCACACGGGTCGACACGACCTCGACCTCGACGGCGAGCCACCGCTTCTTGAAGTACGCGAAGTGCTGAAGGTAGCCAAGCGATGCCGCCCCGGCGGCGATCGCTTCGGACATGGCGAGCAGGAGGAGCAGTTGTCCGGCACCGAGGTCGCGGTGATGTTCGTCGTAGGCCATCTCCAGCGCCCACATTCCGACGCCGTACCGGCCGAGCAGCAGGCCGGCGATGAGGACCCCGTCGAGGACGACACCCACCATCGAAGGGCGGTAGGCGGCCTCCCCCCGTACGACGTCGCCGAAGAAGGCGGTCCGTTTCGGCGAACGCAGGACGCCCGCCCCGGCGGCAAACTTCCAACTGCGCTGCTCGAGATCGAGGTACGCCGGGAGGAGCGGGGCAGTTTCGTCGGTCCCGTCGGCGCGGAGTAGCTCGACCTCGCCGGCGGCGAAGAGCCGCCTCGCCTGACGGCTCACGTTCGACCGCATGGTCTTGGACAGGGCACCGAAGTAGCCGCCGACGTTGTTCCACGCGACGGGTACGGAGCAGAACGACGGGAGGTCGATGTCGTAGGCCGTCCAGAGCGATGACCGCGTCGCCTGCCCGTGGAGGGCTCGGTGCATCGGCGATCCGACCGTGATTCCGGCAATGTCCAGCGCGCTCGGATTGCCCCGTCGGAGCATTTCCGCGACCACGGCGTCGGCCACCGCCGCTTCGTCCGCCGGACTGGCGACGAGGTTGACCCGATCGTGGTCGTGGGTGACAAGCAGTGTGCGTTCGCGAACGCTCATTCCCGGTCCGACCCGATGGCGGCTCGACCGCGTTGCCAGAAACCCGATCGGCTCGCCGTGTCGTTCGACGACGACGATCTCCGGGACAAGCGGCTTCGACGAGTATTCGAAGTGCTCGGCGTAAGACCGGATGAAGTCGGGGTCAGCGGCCGGCAGCGGCCGCTCGGAGCGCGACGCGATCGACCGCAGCATCGACGCCGAGCGATCGAGTTCCTCCCCTGATCGGATCCAGCGGATCGCCGTCACAGAGGCGAGAGCCCGCTCGGGCTCGAGGGGTCGATCCGGTAGCGAGGAGGACGGTGGGCCTTGTTCATCGGTTCGTCGAGACGGAGCCGACGCCCCAGCTGATGAAGCGCGACCTTGCCGAAAGCCAGCGGCCCTCTCTCCAGAGTTCCGAGCCGATCGTGAGGGATCGGCGTGCGGACGCGAAGGAACCGGTTCGCCTTGTACACACGAGCGCGACGACGCGCGTCCGGGGTCCAGTGGTCGGTCACGAGCGATACGTTGAGCGTGTCCAGGTTCGAGACGCGATGCGGTGCGTTGTGGGGCCACATGGCGACGTCGCCGGGCTCGAGGTCGCGGACCTGTGCCAACTCGTCGAATGACGGCGAGTAAGGGACGTATTCCTGGCGGGTACCGGCGTACACGTCCTCGAGGAGCTCGCGGGAGAGCACACGCTCATCGAGGTGCGGGTACGCCCACACTCGCTTCCGTCCCCTGACATGCCAGAGGAACGACGGTGGTCCGTCGACATGGAAGTAGACCATTGCCTGCGGCGAGCTGACGAGCAGAGTGGCGTGCGACTCGTCGACGGTGAACCCGGGGACGCCTCGCGCGACATCGGCGTAGAGACGGTCGGTGAGGTCGCGGAACCGCGAGTCCACCCGATCGATGTTGGTGATGTTCAGCCAAAGGCGCCCCCGACGGACGGCATCGAGCAGCTCCGCCCCTCGGACATTCGCGTGTTCCACACGCTCGTTGTCTTGGGGCCGTTGCGCGTCGATTCCCATCGTCAGCGCGAACAGCCACTCCGAGGGATAGTCGTCGAGCATCCCGGCAATGGTCGCGTCGGAGAAGAGAGGCGCCGTGTCGGGATCGGAGGCCAGCCGATGCCTGGCCACGACGAGCCGACGGTCCATATCGGCCACGGCGTCGGCGGAAAGAGTCACGAGTGAGCTGTCGTCGTCGGAATTCACCAGATGCTCCGTTCGCATATGAACAGGCAACCAGGAGCGACCGCCCCGGGACAAGGGGAATGCTCCCCGATCTCCTGGGTCGTCAGTCCCATCGCAGCTCCGAGCGAACCCATCGGACCCTAGTGTCCCGAGTCGTAAGCAGCTCGTGGAATTCGCGAGTCGGATTTCGTCGTGGCAAGGACGCAGGAGGCAGCGCCTGCCTTGTCCAACCGCAACGACGAGGACGCCGCCACGGCGGAATCCGGCCGAGAATTCCGCAGCAGACTTGTGACTCGGGACACTAGAGATACTGGCCGGTCGCCGCTCGTTCGATCGCGCGCCCACCGTGTGCCTCGGTCTTGTCGCCCTTGGCGATGATCGTGCGCACGTAGACGATCCGCTCACCTTTCTTGCCCGAGATTTTGGCCCAGTCGTCAGGGTTGGTGGTGTTCGGCAGGTCCTCCTGCTCCTTGAACTCGTGTTGTGTGGCCACGAGGAGATCGTCGGTGCGGATGCCCCGACCCTCCCCTGCGATCTGTCGCTTGATGGCCAGCTTCTTCGCTTTCCGCACGATGTTCTCGATCATCGCGCCGGAAGCGAAGTCCTTGAAGTACATGATCTCCTTGTCACCCTTCTGGTAGGTGACCTCGAGGAACTTCGTCTCATCGTTGGTCCGGTACATCGCCTCGACGGCTGTCTCCGTCATGACCCGAACGGCTTTCTCCGGGTCGCCGCCGCCCAGACGTTCGACCTCGTCGGCGTCGAGGGGCAGATCCGCAGTGAGGTACCGGCGGAAGATGTGCTCGGCCGACGCGGCATCGGGGCGCTCGATCTTGATCTTCACGTCGAGACGTCCCGGTCGCAGGATGGCGGGGTCGATGAGGTCTTCACGATTCGAAGCGCCGATGACAATCACATTGCGAAGGGCTTCGACGCCGTCGATCTCGGCGAGGAGTTGCGGCACGATCGTGGACTCCATGTCGGAGCTGATGCCCGTACCGCGTGTGCGGAACAGCGAGTCCATCTCGTCGAAGAAGATGATGACCGGAACGCCCTCTTCCGCCTTCTCTCGCGCCCGCTGGAAGACCAGACGGATCTGGCGTTCGGTCTCGCCAACGTACTTGTTGAGCAGCTCGGGGCCTTTGATGTTGAGGAAATAGCTCCGCGCCGCCGGCTTGCCGGTGACCTGGCTGACCTTCTTCGCCAACGAGTTGGCCACGGCCTTCGCGATCAGCGTCTTCCCGCAACCAGGGGGGCCGTAGAGCAGGATCCCCTTCGGAGCCGGAAGTCGGTGCTCACGGAACAGGTCCTGATGCAGGAAGGGCAATTCCACCGCATCTTTGATGAGGTCGATCTGAGCATCGAGACCGCCGACGTCTTCGTACGAGATATCAGGAACCTCCTCGAGCACGAGCTCCTCGACTTCAGCCCGTGGAAGCCGTTCGAGCACGAGGTTCGATCGTGGATCGAACAGGAGCGAATCGCCGCTGCGGAGCTTCTCCGCCCGCATGGTATCGGTGAGCTCGGCCACCCGCTCCTCGTCGCCGCGGCCGGTCACGATCACCCGGAGACCGTCTTCGAGGACCTCCTTCAGCGAGACAACCTCGCCGCTGCCGTCGAAGTGTCGGGCCCGCACCACGTTCATGCTCTCGTTGAGCACGAGCTCCTGCCCACGGAGCAGGGCGATCTCTTCGAGTTCTGGGTGAAGGGAAACGCGCATTTTGCGACCAGCGGTGAACACATCGACGGTTCCGTCGTCGTTTCGTCCGAGAAAGGTCCCGTAGCCAGATGGCGGCTGGGTGAGCTTCTCGACCTCTTCGCGCAGCGCTGCGATGTGATCGCGTGACTCTCGCAGGGTGAAGGTGAGCTTCTCGTTCTGGCTCATCGCCTGGGCGAGCTGCCCCTTGGTCTCGAGCAGTCGCTCCTCCAGCGTCCGCACCCGCCGCGGCGCGTCCTGGAGCTTGCGGCGGATATCGACGACCTCGTCTTCGAGCAGGCGCGCCGTCTCCCGCAGCTCGGCGAGCTCTCGCTCCTGGGCCTTGGCCTTCGACTCGGTCTCGGTTTTGCGCTCGTTCGGCATTCGTGCGGCCTCCGTGGGAACCATGTGCGCCCTTCCAATCGACCCTATCCCGTCCCGTCAGAAACGGAGCGGAACACAGTGCATCTGAGTCCATGAGACCATCGACACGTCCGGTGGCTTTAGTTAGCCGAGCAGAGCTACTACGTTGGTCGGACCTGCATTGCGAAGAGGAGATTGCGCACCATGGGTATGAAGGTTTGGATCGATCAGGACCTGTGCACCGGCGATGGCCTGTGCGAGGAGATCGCGCCGTCCGTGTTCACGCTGCTCGACGACGGGCTGGCCTACGTGCGAGAGGGAGCAAAGATCTTCTCGGACCCGGGTGGACCCGAGGGTCTCGCCAATGTCGCCGAGAAGGATCACGACGGAACGATCGAGTCGGCCGAAGAGTGCCCAGGAGAGTGCATCTTCATCGAGATGGAGTAATCGGTTCACTCGGTCGGTGACCGAGAGACCCGAGCGAAAGTGTTGTGTTCGCGGCCGCCCACGCCAGGCGGTCGTTTTCGCGTCGGTCAGTCGGTCACGCAGCGCCCCGGCGAAGGACGCTCGCGGATCGCTGGGCTGCCGGGATCGATCGCGTACGCCGTGTCGGGCCGATCCGGGGCGATTGCGATGGCCATCCCGACCACCGTCCCGTCCGGTCGAAGAACCGGGCCACCGGAGTCTCCTGGAGCGAGATCGGCGGCAAGCACGATGATCGTGCGTTCCACGGTGCGCTGGTCGTAGATGTCGCGACCCGTTGCCGGTACCCGCGCCCGGATTCCACCGCCCGACACTTCGAGGCCGCCGCCGCCGGGGAAGCCGAACACCGCTACTTCGTCGCCGACCTCGGCCGTACCCGCCGGAAGCGCGGTGAGTCCGCCCGTGTCGACGGAGAGCACGGCCCGGTCGAGGGAGGGATCGAACACGACGATGGTCGCCGGGCGGCGGCGGCCGTCGTCGTCGACGATCTCGATCGACGAGCTCCCGGCCACCACGTGCGCCGCGGTCGTCACCTCACCACGCCTGCTGACGTATCCCGAACCGGTCACCGTCGCGCCGCATGCACGGGTTCGAATGCTCACGACGCCCCGACGCGATGCCGTGATGGTCGCCGCGTCGACGGGCGGGGCCAATGGCGGAGGGCCCGACGGCAGCGACCGGGACACGAGGTCGGTGATCTGCGGGAAGAGGCCCGTCGAAAGGCTGCGCCGGGCCTTTCGGAGAACGTCGGGAGGGTGCGGTAGCTCCCTGGCGAACGCGTCGGCCACGATCGAGTCACGCGTTATCTCACTCGGCCAGCCAGGCACCAACGCCAGCAACGGGCGCACGACCCAGAACATCGCCAGCACCCCGATCACTCCGACGGCTGCGCCGCCGAGGCGGTCGGCCCTCGCCAGGGTGTTGCCCGGAAGGTTGTGGCGGACCCATCGGCCGGTGAAGTACCCGGCGGTCTTGCCGGCCAAGGCGCCACCGAAGAGCACCAGGCCGAGGACGAACACTTCGGGCATGTCGTCGGCGGCGCTGACCGTCCGGCGAATCGCCCCGAGGTTCGAAGCCACGAGTACGAGACCCAATCCGAGACCAACCAATGAACAGAACCGCACCAGGAGACCCGATCGATACCCGCCGGAGAACGCTGTCAGGCCGGCGATCGCCAGGGCGACGTCGAGTGCGCTCATCGTTGCGCCGAGCGCGGGCCGCAACGAAGGGTCTGGAAGGACGGCCTCGCCGTGCTGCCCCGACCGGTACCGCCCCGTGTCGGTCGAGCCGTGGTTCGGATCGTCATCCCTCGCTCTCGGCGGGAGCGCTCGCGCCGACGAGTGCGGTGGCGTCCGGTGCGAGGTAGCGGGCTGTCGTGAGGAAGCCCGTGTGGGCCACCATCCGGTGGTCGGGCCGGACCGACATTCCCTCGATGTGCCATCCTCGGTGGAGCACCTCGAGAGTTTCTGCCATCGCGAAGCCGTGCTCCTTGAGGGTGTTTCGTAGGGTCACCACTTGCGTGATCGTCGGCAGGTATGCGAGGAAGATGCCACCGGTCCGCAATGCCTGCGCGGCGTGGGGGACGACGAGCCACGGTTCGGGGAGATCGAGCACGACCCGGTCGAACTCGCGCTCGTCGATGCCGAGCGAGGTGTCGCGGATTTGCACGTCGTACCGCTCCAGCGCGGCCGGACCGAGGAACGCCGCAACGTTCTCCTTGGCCTTCGCGGCGAAGTCCTCGCGGAGCTCGTAGCCGGTGATGATCGCTCCGGCACGAAGCATCGTCATCGAGAGGGCGCCGGAACCGACGCCCGACTCGAGCACCCGCGCACCGGGAAAGATGTCGGCGAGCATGAGGATGGCGCCGAGATCTTTCGGGTAGATGACCTGCGCGCCGCGGGGCATCTTCAGGACGAACTCGGCGAGTGTCGGGCGGATCACCGTGTAGCGGGCACCCTGGGTGGAGCGGGTGACGGTGCCCTCTTCGGCCCCGATCATCTCGTCGTGGGTGATGAATCCGGCGTGGGAATGGAACTCCGCGCCGGGTTTGAGGTTGAGCAGGTAGCGGCGGCGTTTGGCGTCGACGAGGACGACCTTTTCGCCGGCAAGGAGGGGGCGCGACACGTTGATCAGACGCGCGGTTCGCGAAGGGTTGCCAGCGCCCGTGTCGCCTTGCGGGCGCTTCGGCCACGGCCCGCGGCTTTCTCGGCGAGCACGGCGCGCTCCCTCTCGAACGCCACGACGGCGGCCTCGCGTCGGGCCTTGACCAGCTTGGTCTCCTTGCGGACGCGGCGATTCGGCTTGCCCGGATAGCGAATGACGAGGTCGTCCCCCGGTCGGAGCTGCTCGCCGAGGCGCACCGTCTCGTGCTTGGACGCCGACCGCCGGTAGAGGCGACGGAGCAGACTGAACGCACCGACGACCAGCCAGAGCGACGATCCGTCGCGCAGCCCCTTGTCGAGGACCCGTTTGCGCACCAGCGCTCGCAGCAGTGTGCCCATCAGGCCCGTCGGATTTCCACGAACGCGTACTTCGCCAGGCCTCGACGCCGGCCGATGATGAACGCGATCAAGACGAGCAGCAACGCGAGGCCGATACCCGCGGCGAGGCCGGCGCCGGCGGCCGACGACTTCACCGATTCGAAGTCGTTGCGGACGTCACGGAGCCGGTTCTCGATGTCGGTTCGATCGACGGGACGATCGACGCCGGGCTGGGCATTCTTCGGAGGGGTGTTCTTCGCCATGTCGGACTTCTTTCAGCGGGTCGTCTTCTTGGTGTCGCGCAGCCACGACAGGACAATGAGCCCGATCATCAGCAACGCCACGAATGCGGTCAACAGGTAGGGCAGCCACGTCCATGATCCGCTCAGCGGGCCGCGGTCTGACACAAAGCCCTCCCCGGTCTGCTTCACCCGCTCATAGCTGAGTGCGGTCTGCAGACCACGGAGAACAGCAAGGGTGAGCAGGACCGCGCCGGTGCCGAGGAACATGGCTCCGGCCAGGCCGAAGCCGAGGAAGCGGCCCAGGCCCTGGAGCGGAACCTTGGTCTCCTGCTTGACGTAGGTCAGCGAAAGCTGGGCGATTTCCTTCACGCTTCCCGCTCCGCGGGTGGCCGACGCCTTGGCGGCGGCCGGGTTGGTCTGGCGGATCGTCCCGAGGAGCGGACGGACCCGATCGACAACTCGGTTGGTCTTGGGGCTGGGCACGGGGTCGACGTTACTGGACCGGCTCCACCGGCGGGGTGCGCGTCACGGTCTCGGCCGCGCCGAAGCCGGAGGGTCTCAGCTCAGGTGGAAGCGCACTTCCTCGGCGGACGCGTCCAGCAGCTCGCCGATGGCACCAATGCGCTCGCGCACGGAGGTGGTCGTCAACAGACCGTAGTCGTCGAACGGTGTCGCCGGAACGAGGGCACACACCTGCCAGAGCGCCACGGACGGATCCGGGGAGAGCTCGATCGTCGCCGGCGCGGCCGCGAGATTGGCCTCGGTCCGCTGGGCGAGCGTTGAACGAAGACGGCGTACGATGCCGGCCATTGCCTGCTCATCGGTGAGCGACGATGCGTCGCCGGGAATCACTCCGGCTTCAGAGGACGGGTGACGAACGCGAGCATCCGCGTCCTCAGCGGCGGACGCGTCGAGCGGTTCGTCGCGGTCGCGAAGCGGTGCCACGAGCGCCACGGGATACGGATCGTCGGGGAGCCACGCCAGCACTTCGACGCGTTCGGTTCCGACGGCGAACACGCCGAGCGTTCCGTCGTCCTGCAGCGACACGTCGAGGATCCGCGCAACCGTCGCCACTCTCAGCCGTACCTCGCCGCCGCCGACCTCAGGTCCGCGCTCGATCAGGACGACACCGAACGACCGATCGCCATCGAGGCAATCGGCGATCATCTCGCGGTACCGGGGTTCGAAGACGCGCAACGGGAGGCCGAGCCCGGGGAACAGGACGGAACCAAGCGGGAACATCGGCAGTCGCCGCACGTCGAGACCGGAGTCGTGCGCGGCGCCTTCGGACCGATCGCTCATGGCAGGCCCAGCGCTTCGAGCGGAGGGGCGTCGGGAAACCGGACCAGTTGCTGGGCGAGCTGATTGCCGATCTCGACGCCGGTCGCCGTCGACGCGAGACCGTTCCCGACGAACGCGAACACCGCCCGGCTCGCCCCGCCGGTATCGGCGAACCCAGCAAGCGACGACACACCATTGAGCGAACCGGTCTTGGCCCGGACCTTGCCGGCCGCGGCCTCGCCCCGCAGTCGCCGTCGCAGCGTTCCCGACTCACCCATCACCGGTAGCGCCCGTTCGAGTGGTCCGCCCGTCTCCTCCCCGGCGAGGACGTCGACGAGGAGCGAGCACGTGACCTGGTCGCTGCGGTCGAGGCCCGATCCGTCGACGGCGGCGTACGGTGCCTTCGATCGCGTCGCCGCGAACGCCTTCACCGCGGCGACACCGGATGCCGCCGTTCCCTGTTGGTTCGTGCTGCGGAACCCGACCTCTTTGAGCAGCATCTCGGCCGCGGTGTTGTCGCTCCAGACGAGCACTTCCTGGACGACGGTTTCGATCGGCTGCGACTCGATCGTCGCCACGACGTTCGGGGCCGCAGCGGCCGCCGCCGGGTCGGACGCCTTCGCTCCCCGGGCATCGGACCCGACCGCCACGCCCCGCTCGGCGAGCAGCGCGGCGAACTCGGCGGCGGCGTCGCGGGGCGGGTCCACCGCACCGGTGCGCCTACCGCGGGCGTTCTTGATGGTGAAGTTGTCGTTGATGCTCAACGCCCCGATCGGACCGACCTCACCCGACGCGAGGTACTGGCTCTTCCAGGTTTTCACCGTCCGTGCGTCGTCGTAACGCCGATCGTCTCCCACCACCCCACCAGTGATCCGGGAGACCCCGGCGGCAACGATCTTGTCGGCGAGCTTGGAGACGTCCGTCGCGATCTCCGGCGAGTGATCCTGGGTGCGGGAGTAGTCCGGCGTCTCGAGCAGCGGATCGCCCCCGCCGACGATCCACAGGTCCCCGGTGATCACGCCGTTGACGGGTGCCGCTCCGGCACGTGCCTCTGTCGCGAACCTCTCGCCCGGCGGGATCAGCGACAGTGCCGTTGCCGCGGTGAGGATCTTCAGGGTCGACGCCGGGATGACAGGGCGATCGCCACCGTCGACATAGACCGTCCCACCGTCCACCCGGGCCACGAGACACGACCTTGACCGGGCATCGGCGAACGTCGGATTGCTGAGGACCACGTCGAGCGCGGCCGCAAGCCGCTGGCGCCCGATCGCCACCCGGAGCGTCTCGGGTGCGCGGCGCACGGTGAGCAGCGGCGCCTCGGTGGCTGCGACCGTTCGTCCGGACTCGGCCGGGTCGATCACCGCGCCGGCGACCGCCACGCCCGCCGCGGCGAGGCCAAAGACCGCCACCGTCGCCCGGAGCCGCCGATCGGCCTGTCGCACCGCGTCACCCCGCGTCGCGGGGCGACAGCACGTAGGTGGACGAGGCCCGCGCCACCATGCGCCCGGCGTCGTCGATCACCTCTGCTTCGACGAACACCACGGTTTTGCCACCGGACACGACACGCGCCGTGCAGGTGAGCTGCGAGCCGAGCGTGGCCGGACGAAGGAACGACACCTTCATCTCCGCGTTTGCGCAGAACACCTTGCGCCCGGCGACGAAGGTCACTGCGCTCGCCCCCATCGACGAGTCACACATCGCCCCCACGAATCCGCCCTGGACGACGCCGGCCGGATTACTGAACCGCTCGTCGGCGCGCATCGTCCAGACGGTGACGCCGGGTGTCGACTTGTCGACACACACCAGGCCGAGGGTGAGATCACAGCTGGGTGGAACCTGCATCATCCCAACGTAGCCATTGCCGCCCGGGAACACGGTCACCGACGACCTCACCAACGGCACGTTGCGCCACCTGGGTCGGCTCAGCGACGTTGGGTCGGGAATTGCGCACCAGTGCACGACAGCGGACCCAGAAGACGTGAGCCGACCCAGTGCACGGCAACCGACCCAGTACCTCCGGCTACGGAAGCAGGGCGGCTCGGTAGAAATCCTTCAAGTGACGACGGCGGGCGTCGAGGGTCTCGGCGCTAAGCGGGTCGGTTTCGAGGAGTGCCTCCAGGAACGGCACGTCGCTGAACCAGCTGAGCACCGAACCCCACCCGGTCAGCAGCAGATGGTCGGTCTCGTATCGACGCATGCGTCCGGCGTCCATCTCTCGGCCGAAGAAGCCCATGGCGCGGTGCAGCATCGGGCGCAGAAGCTCTCCAAGGTTCACCCCGAGCGGGCTGGCCTTCGCCAGGGCCTCACGCCGGACCATCCGCACGAAGTCAGGGTTGGCAGTGAAGAAGTCGAAAGAGGCGTCGAGAACCTGATCGACCTTCTCCCAACCGTCGGCCTTGCCCCTCACCGACGACTCGACCCGACCGAACCAGTCGGCCACTGCGGTATCGAAGACCACCCGGTAGAGGGCTTCCTTGGACTCGAAGTGGTGGAGCAGGCTCGGCCGTCGGATGCCGACCTCCGCAGCGATGTCGTTCAGGCTGGTGCCGTCGTAACCCTGCTCGGCGAAGAGTCGGCGAGCCGCAACGATCAATGCTTCACGTGTGGTCGGCGGCTCATGCACCGCCGCCATCTCGCCCGGTCGGGGCGCGTGCCCGGGCACCCCCGTGTCGGGTCCGCGGACGTCTCGTGCATCACCGGCTACGGACGGTCGGCTGGTCACGACGCCAATCTACCCCCCGTCGGGCAGAATTCCCGGGCCGCTCGAAACACCGAAGCCTCTGGCCCCCAAACGGCGAACAGAGACTCAGTCGAAGACGAAGACCGGCGTCCCGTTCTTCACATCTTCGAACATCCAATCGGCGGTGCGATTCGTAATCCGCACGCAGCCGTGCGATGCCGCGTATGCCGGGATGCTTGGCGAGCCGTGGATGGCGAAGCCGCCCGTAAAATACATCGGGTTGTACAAGATACCGAGATCGCTCTCCCGCTTGCCTTTGATCCGCCGCTCGATGCGGTAGTTCCCGCGAGGCGTGCGGGCGTCGCCGCAGTTCTCCTTCCCGGACTTCTTCGAGATCTCGCAGTACTTCCTGTTCGATCCCGACGAGACCGCGACCACCCGGTTGAGCCCGAACTCGTCGAAGTACATCAAGATCTGGCGGGAGATGTCGACCTCCACCCGGGGCAGGCCTCCGTTGGGGATCAGTCCTCCGGGAACGCCGGCGACGGCCAACTCGCGCTGCGTGTCCTCGTCGAACTTGCCGTTGCGCTTCAGCCCGTGAAGCTTCTGGAAGGCCATCAGCCCCTGCCACGTCTGGCTGTCGAAGCGCCCGTCGACCGACCCGACGTCATAACGCAGCAGGTGCAGTTTTCGTTCCATTGCCTCGACCTCGGGACCCTTGGACCCCTGCCGCAGGATCTTGCCGACCACGAACGGTGTGGTGGTGGTGACCTGGGCGGCGCTGGTCGTCGTCGGGGCACCGGACGTCGCCGTGAGCGCCGTGCTGGTCGGCCCGGTTGTGGTCGCCGACGCCGGAGTCGTCGAGGACGGTTGTGGGGCCGTTGTGGCGGTCGGCGCGACGGTCGTGGGAACGACGGACGAGACGCCGGGCGGAGTCGTCGTCGACGACTCCGATTGCGCACTTGCCGAAAGTGTCGAGCCCAGTACGGATGCGGAGGTCACGGCCAAGGTGACGAGGAAGGCAGCGGTGACTCGCCGGCTCGCAAACCGGTGGTTCATCGGAGACATCGGGAGACTCGTTTCGAAGTGCGTTGAGCGGTCAAGGAGAGGCCCGTCGAGTTGGCCGTATTCCATTCTTGTTCACCCAGTGCGATTGGCATGGCATCTCCGGCGCCAAACCGCAGGTTTCTCGCGTTCACCTTGTGCGGCGGATGTTCTGATCGTCTTCTCGGTGAATTCCTTCCTTCGGTCGCGGAGCGCCAGTAGTGCGGCGATAGGGTCGGTACCGCCGCCGCCTTGTCAACTTGCGGCCCCGCATCTTTTCGGTACCGCCGACGTTTTCGACTACAAGCAGGAGAATCATGACCACGACGACCACCGATCAGGCACGCGCGGCGCTCGGCGTCAACGTCATCCGCGCACTCGCCATGGACTCGGTGCAGAAGGCCGGCAACGGTCACCCGGGAACGGCGATGGCGCTCGCCCCGCTGGCCCATGTGTTGTGGACCCGGGTGATGAGCTACGACGCGGCCCGGCCCGACTGGCCCGACCGCGACCGCTTCGTGCTCTCACCGGGACACGCATCGATCCTGCTCTATTCGATGCTGCACCTCACCGGCTTCGGCCTCGAGCTCGATGACCTCAAAGCGTTCCGCACCTACGGGTCGAAGACGCCCGGCCACCCTGAGCGGGGCCACACCGTTGGCGTCGAGGTCACGACCGGTCCCCTCGGACAGGGCATCGGCAACGCCGTCGGCATGGCGGTCACCGAGGCGAACCTACGCGCCCGTTTCGGAGAGGACCTCTGCTCGCACCACACCTATGTCATCGTCGGCGACGGCGACCTGATGGAGGGCGTGAGCCACGAGGCGGCCTCGCTGGCGGGTCACCTCGGGCTCGGTCGTCTCATCTGCATCTACGACGACAACCACATCACCATCGACGGTCCCACGGAGCTCGCCCTGAACGACGACGCCGGGATGCGCTTTCGGGCCTACGGCTGGCATGTGGAAGAGGTCGGAGAGATCGCCAACGATCTCGACGCTCTCCAAGCGGCGATCGAGCGGGCAAAGGCGGTTGCCGACCGTCCCTCGTTCATTCGGCAGCGCAGCCACATCGCCTACCCCGCGCCGACCAAGATGGACACATCGAGCGCCCACGGGTCACCCCTTGGCGCCGACGAAGTGGCCAAGACGAAAGAGATCCTCGGACTGCCGGCCACCGACTTCGACGTCCCTGACGAGGTGCTGGCCATGTACCGGGCGGCCGGGTCGGCCGGAGGATCGGCGGCGACGGCGTGGGATACCCGCGTGGGTGCGCATCCAGCAGGCGAGGAGTACCTCGCCCTGGTCGAGGGGCGGCTCTCGCCCTCCTGGGCCGATGTGCTGCCGACCTACGCCGAAGGCGCCAAAGTCGCCACGCGGGTGGCGAGCGGTGACTGCGTCAACGCACTGCTCTCCACCGTGCCGTCGTTGATCGGAGGAGGCGCCGACCTCACCGGGAACACCGGCACCATGCTGAAGAACGTAGGCGTGTTCTCTGCCACGAACCCCGAGGGTCGCCTGGTCCACTTCGGCGTGCGCGAGCACGGTATGGGCGCAGTGATGAACGGGATGGCGGCCCATGGTGGGGCGTTGCCGGTCGGCGGCACGTTCTTCGTCTTCAGTGACTACATGCGCGGCGCCGTTCGCGTCGCCGCGGTCAGCGGCCTGAACGTCATCTACTCCTGGACACACGACTCCCTGGGCGTCGGGGAGGACGGCCCGACCCATCAGCCGATCGAGCAGTTGGCGTCGCTGCGGGCCATGCCCGGGCTGCGGCTCATCCGTCCGGCCGACGGCAACGAAACGGCGGCAGCGTGGCGCGTTGCCGTCATCGCGGCCGGGCCGACGGCACTGGTCCTGTCCCGCCAGGACCTGCCGGTGCTCGTCGGCTCCGCGGAGCTTGCCGAGCGAGGCGTCGCGCGCGGCGCCTACGTGCTCAGCACCACGGCCAACGCCGACGAGTTGCCCGATGTCGTGCTCGTCGGTACCGGCTCCGAGGTTCAGCACTGCGTCGCCGCGGCCACTGCACTGCAGGCGGAGGGCTACACAGCGCAGGTGGTGTCGATGCCGTCGTGGGACCTCTTCGACGAGCAGGACGAGGACTACCTCGACGAGGTGTTCCCCGACGGAGTGCCGGTCGTCGCGTGCGAAGCCGGGTCGTCGCTCGGGTGGGAACGGTGGGCCGATCTGTCGATAACCGTTGACACTTGGGGGGCGTCGGGCGCGGCAACGAAGCTGATGGAGGAATACGGCTTCACCGCCGACGCCGTCACCGAGGCCGCCCTGCTGTTGATCGAGGGGGTCGGCGAATGATCTGTCCTTGCAAAGTGTTGTCCGAGTCAAGTCCGTCGTTTCCAGGAGCGTGCCATGAGTGATCGTCTTGTTTCGTTGTCGACCGAGTTCGGCCAGAGTCCCTGGGTCGACAACCTCAAGCGCGCATATCTTCGCGACGGAACGCTGAGCCGGCTCGTGGGGCGCGGTGTCCGCGGCGTCACCAGCAATCCGACGATCTTCCAGAAGGCCATCGCCGGTTCGGCTGACTACGACGAGCAACTCGCCGTGCTTTTCGGCAAGGGCGTGTCACCTGGCGCAGCGTTCTGGGCGATGGCCGACGACGACGTGAGCGATGCGTGCGACGTGTTGGCCGGGGTGCACGGTTCGAGCCGCGGGGTCGATGGCTACGTTTCGCTCGAGGTCTCGCCGGAACTCGCCCACGATGGGCCGGGCACCACGGCAGCGGCGCGCGACATCCATGAGCGGGTGGCCAAGGCGAACCTGATGGTCAAGATCCCGGCCACGGCGGAGTGTGTCTCGTCGATCCAGGCGATGATCTCCGAAGCGCGCAACATCAACGTCACACTCATCTTCAGCCTCGCCCGTTACGACGCCGTCATCGAGGCCTACATCAGCGGGCTCGAAGCCCTCGCCGACGCGGGCACCGAGGACCTGTCCGGCGTCGCCTCGGTCGCCTCGTTCTTCATCTCGCGAGTCGACTCCGAGGTCGACAAGCGGCTCGACGCCATCGGTACCGACGACGCGCTCGCCCTCCGTGGCCGCGCGGCGATTGCGCAGGGCGTGCTGGCCTACCAGTTGGCTCGACGACGCTTCAGCGGGCCGCGCTGGAATCGGCTCGCCGCGCTCGGCGCTCGTGTGCAGCGTCCGCTCTGGGCCAGCACCTCGACGAAGAACCCCGCCTATCCCGACACGCTCTACGTCGACACGCTGATCGGGCCCGACACGGTCAACACACTTCCCGAGCCCACTCTCGAGGCGTTTGCCGATCACGGCACGCTCACCCGTACGGTCGACACGGTAGAGGCGATCGCCGACGCTCATCGCGTGTGGACCGAACTGGCTGCGGTCGGCGTCGACATGGACGACGTTGCCGAAGTGCTCGAACGCGAAGGCGTGGCGTCGTTTGCGAAGAGCTTCGACGACCTCCTCGCCACCTTGGCGGCGCGGGTCGGGGATTTCGCCAAAGAATGAGCGCCCCGGCCCCCGTCATCGTTGAACCGACGGTTCTCATCATCTTCGGCGCGTCAGGCGATCTCACGTCGCGCAAGCTCATGCCGGCGCTCGCCGATCTCGAGAAGCAGGGCTTTCTCGACACGCGCTTCACCGTTGTCGGCGTTGCCCGCACGGAGATGACCGACGACGACTTCCGCGACCGGATGGCCACCGCAGTCTCCGACGCGGCGGGTCCATGGCGCGACCGGACCTCACACTTCCGCTACGTGCAGGGGGAATACGGCGATCCCGCGCTCTTCGCCCGCTTGCGCACCGTGCTCGCCGAGGTCGATGAGGGTTTTGGGATCCCTCCCGGCACCGGAAACCGACTCTTCTACTTCTCTGCGCCGCCGAGCACCTTCACGCATCTGGTTCAGGGTCTCACCGCATCCGGGTTGAATCAACCGGGATCCCCTACATCATATGCGCGCATTATTGTCGAGAAGCCGTTCGGACGGGACGGTGCCTCTGCGAAGACACTCGACGAGACCATTCACGCCGGCTTCGACGAGTCACAGGTGTTCCGAATCGACCACTACCTGGGCAAGGAGACGGTCCAGAACCTCCTCGCGTTGCGGTTCTCGAACACGATCTTCGAACCGCTGTGGAACCGCACCTACGTCGACTACCTCGAGGTCACGGTGGCCGAGTCGATCGGCGTCGGCCATCGCGGCGGGTTCTACGAGGAGGCCGGAGCGATGCGCGACATCGTCCAGAACCACGTGATGCAGGTGCTCTCACTGATCCTGATGGAACCGCCGGTCCGCATCGACGCCACCTCGATTCGCGATGAGAAGGTCAAAGCACTGCAGGCCATCAAGACCTTCAACGTGTCCCAGGTCGTCCGTCAGGTCGTCCGCGGTCAGTACACCGCGGGGGTCGTCGACGGCGCCCCTGCGGTCGGCTACCGCGGGGAGGAGGGCGTGAGTCCGACCAGCACCACCGAGACGTTCATCGCCATGCGCCTCGCCTGCGAGAACTGGCGATGGGCCGGAGTGCCGATCTTCGTCCGCACCGGCAAGTGCATGCCCAAGCGCATCACCGAGGTCACGGCGCATTTCCGTGAGGCTCCGCTGCAGCCGTTCGCGGAAGCGATGGGCTCACGTCACGAACCAAATTCCCTGACGGTGCGCATCCAGCCGATGCCGGGCATCTCACTTCGGTTCGGGGCGAAGGTCCCCGGGCAGTCATTCCGGGTGCGCACGGCCCACATGGACTTCGACTACGACGCCCAGTTCCCCGAAGAAGACCTCGACGGCTATGAGCGGCTGCTCCTCGACGCCATGCTCGGCGACGCCACCCTGTTCATCCGCAGCGATGAGGTCCGCACCGCCTGGGAGATCGTCGATCCGATCCTGCAGGGCTTCGCCGCCGAAGACGTGCCTGTCTCGATGTACCCGGCCGGTTCCTGGGGTCCGCCCGAGGCCGACGTGTTGATGGACCTCGAAGGCCACCGCTGGCGCACGCCGTAGCGCCACGGCAGTCGGCCCCCTTCGCGTCAGCGGTTGGCCCCGCTGCCCGCCTGCCCGCTACACCCAAATCCCCGTGGGCCAGCTCACTCGCTTGGGCCAGCAAAGAAGGGGAATTGCGACGCCCGCTGGCCCAAAGCGAGCCTGCTCGCCCACGAGATCGTTCGGGCGCACGCGGACCTGACGGCTGCCCAGACCCGGGCGATGCGGGCCTGGCGCATCGTGGGTGAGGGTGTCGGCGCTTCAGTGGAATGGCGGGTCCGCCGATCGAGAGGCGGAACGCTTTACGATCCGCCTACCTCGTTTCCCTTACCCCTTGGACCGCCTGTGCTCTCGCTCCCCGGACCCGTCGTCTCCGCAGAATGGCTCGCCGACCATCTCGACGACCCCACGCTCGTCATCGCCGACGTGCGCTGGTACATCGACGGACGATCGGGTGAGGCGGCCTACGACGCCGGCCATCTGCCCGGTTCCGTGTGGGTGGACCTCGACCGTGATCTCGCCGGCCCCGCGGGCACCGGACCGGGCCGGCATCCGCTGCCCTCCCCCGAACACTTCGCCGCGGCGATGAACCGGTTGGCCATCGGCGATGGCGACGTCGTGGTCGCCTATGACGGCGCCGGCGGATCGATCGCCGCTCGTCTGTGGTGGATGCTGACGGCGCTGGGCCACGATGCCGCGGTGCTCGACGGTGGTATCTCCGCCTGGACCGGCGAGCTGAGCAACGACCTCCCTTCGGAGCGTCCGGATTCCGTCTTCACCGAGAAACCGTGGCCGCTCGGGTCGACCGTCGACGTGGTCGCCGTCGACACGCTTCGCCGTGGCGATGACGCGGTCATCCTCGACGCTCGGAGCGCCGACCGCTACCGCGGCGAACCGAATCCGATCGACAAGCGGCTCGGCCACATTCCGGGAGCGGTTTCGGCGCCCTGGACCGAGAACCTCGACGAGGACACCGGTCGCTTCCGGCCGGTGAACGAACTCCGGGAGCGCTTCACGTCCCT
>JANPDB010000907.1:0-1887 GCA_031431255.1 Acidimicrobiia bacterium
CCTCGACATCGGCCGCGAAACCCGCGTCGTGTCACCACAGCTCCGCAAAGCCGTGATCACCCGTGACAGGACCTGCCGGTTCCCGGGCTGTGACATGCCCGCATGGTTCACCGACGTGCACCACATCTGGCACTGGACCCGCGGTGGGCCGACCAACCGCGAGAACTGCTGCCTGCTCTGCCGACAACACCACACCCTGATCCACAAAGGCCGCTGGACCGTCACCGGCAACCCCAACACCGACCTGATCTTCACCGGACCCGAAGGCGAATCCCATCGCAGCCGACCACCCAACCCCCAACTCCCCATCACCCAAAACGCCGCCTGGAACTAGTGTCCCGAAGCCATGCAGATCGCCGCCGTCCTCTTTCCCCGCCTCACCGCGCTGGACCTGATTGGGCCCTACGAAACGCTCCAGCGACTCCCCGGAGCAACCGTCACGTTCGTCGGGCACCGACGCGGCGAGGTCCGCACCGAGAACGGGTTCCTCGGACTCACCGTTGACGCGGCATTCGACGAAGTGATGCAGCCGGACGTGGTGATCGTCCCGGGAGGTGTCGGGACCCGGGCGCTGATGGGCGACCAAGTTGTCCTCGACTGGCTCCGAGCGGTGCACCCGACCACCCGGTACACCACGTCCGTGTGCACGGGCTCGCTCGTGCTCGGCGCCGCCGGCCTGCTCAACGGGCTGACGGCGACGACGCACTGGTCGGTGTTGAACGCGCTCGAAGCCCTAGGTGCGACCCCCACCTCGCAGCGGGTGGTCGAGCACCTCGACCAGCGGATCATCACCGCGGCCGGGGTCTCATCGGGCATCGACATGGCCCTCCGACTGGCCGAGCTCCTGGTCGACGAAACCGCGGCCAAGGCCATGCAGCTCGCCATCGAGTACGACCCGCAGCCACCCTTCGACAGCGGATCGCTGGCGAAGTCGTCCCAGGCGGTCGTGGAGCGCGTGATCGAATACGCGCAGCTCAAGGACTGAGCCAGCCGAGTGGCTCGCGGCGCCGCGTCAGCGGCACGGTTGCCAGACCTTGCCGTCGAGGTCCCGGTCGGCGACCATCGCCGACCACCGCTGCGTGTTCGCCGCGGCGCAGAACGTGGCCGGCTTCGCTGCGTACTCGATTTGCACGACAGCCTTTCCGGCCCGGGAGAACGGAAGGAGCAGGTCGCATTCGTCGAACTCGGCGCATTGCTCGTTCACGGCAAAGTCGAACCTGCCGACGAGCGCCGGGATCTGCATCACGTCGTTCTTGAGGCCGACGGACAACCCGCGCTCGTGTGCAATTGATGCCAGCATGCGGTTGTACGTGAGCTGATCATCAGCGCGCAGAGGAAATCCGGTGTTCTGGGTATAACCGTCGGCGTTGTCCCAGTCGATGGCGTCGAACCCGGCGCGCGCGCACCGGTCGGCCCGCGCCGTGAGGATCGGCCGGAGCACATCGAGTTGACGGATGTCGATCCAGCGTTCACCCGGCCACCCATCGAGCGCACGCCCGATTATCGGTTCAGGGAAGGCTGCCGCATCGGGCCGCCACTCCTCGATGCTTCCCCCCGAGACGTAGCAGACGGCCCGGGATCGAGTGCGGTGGATCCGTCGGACCGCCTGCGTGTTCGGCGTGACCCCGTCGGCCGCATAGAGGTCGATGACCCACACCGTCGGCTTCACGCAGCGCCCGCCCGACCACGGCTTCACGCACAGGCCGAGGCGCGGCTCCGCGCGCCCGATCTCGTAGACCCATCGATCCTTCGGCGTCGGAATCCAACGCTTCGGAGTTGCCGCCACACCCGGCGCCGGGCCCGACGCGCCAAACGCGATGAGCGTCAGGACGATGAAAAGACGGGCGCACCGACGGCGCCCGTCTCCCCCGCTCATCAGTACGTGAG
>JANPDB010000908.1:0-11105 GCA_031431255.1 Acidimicrobiia bacterium
CTCGGCCTCGTCGCCGCGCTGCTCCTGAGCGTCATCGCGATCGTCCGACCACATCTTGTCCGAAGCGATCCGACAGGGGGCACCGCGGCCCCCGTCACGCACACGAAGCGACCGAAACGGTTCTCGCCGGTCGTCGCCGCAATGGTCGTGATGGCGGTCGGTGTCGCCTTCGCCGAAGCCACGCCGTCGGACTGGAGCGCGGTCACGTTGCGCGACGTGTTCTCCTTCAACGCCGCGGGCGTGGCGACCGTCGTGTTCGCTGGATCGATGCTCGTGGCACGGCTCTTCGGCGACCACCTCGTGGACCGCCTCGGACCTCAGCGCATGCTCGACGCGGCGCTGGCCGTCGCCATCGCCGGTTTCGCTGTGATCATCGTGGCCCCGGTCGCGCCCGTTGCCCTGATCGGGTTCAGCGTGTGTGGCTTGGGCGTATCGGTGATGTTCCCGCAGCTCTACGCCATGGCCGCCACATTGCCAGGAGCAGCGACGGGTTCGGGCCTCGGAGCGATGGGTATGGGTCAGCGCGTCGGCTTTCTCGCCGCGCCCCTGCTCGTCGGCACCATCTCCGACTGGCGATCTCTGCGGTGGTCGTTCGCCGTCGTGGCGGCGATCGTGCTCGCCGCGATCCTCAGCGCGCGTACGGTTCTGCGAGGGAACATCGGCCGGGCGGTCGCCTGACCTGTCGCCTCGCGCACGCCCTCAGCCGGACACGCTGCGGATCTCGTCATGGAACGTCTTGACGTGATCGGCCATGAGCTTCTCGCATCGATCACCGTCGCCCTCGCGGAGCGCGTCGAGCATGTCGGCGTGCTCAGCGAGCACATCGTGCATCTGGAACGTCCCGCGTAGGTAGAGGTACCAGACCCGTTCGCTCTGGGCATAGAGCATGTCGAGGGTGTCGGTGAGGAACCGGTTGTGGGCTCCGGCCCACATCATCTCGTGACAGCGCCGGTCCACCGCAAGGGTCTCGACCGGTCCCGCCGTTGGTCTCACGTCGGCGAGCACGCGGCCGAGCTCGTCCCACCCGCCCGGAGTTCCGCGTTCCGCAGCAAGCCGGGCGGCGTAGGGCTCGACCACTCGGCGGGTCTCGAACAGCGTCGCCAACTCGCTCACCTCGATGGACGTGACGAAGACGCCCCGGCGAGGCACCACCCGGACGAACTGGTCGCGTTCGAGCCGCTGGATCGCCTCGCGGATCGGCGTGCGACTGACCCCGAGGCGTTCCTGGAGAGAGACTTCGTCGACGACGGCATCGGGGGCCAATTCGAGGGTGACGATGAGCCGTTTGATCGCGGCATACGCCTGATCACTCAGCGACTTGGGCCGGCTCACGAGCGCGCTCCAGGAGTGGCCGAGAACAACGAGCGGAGTCGGCCAGACACAGCCGGCTGGCCCGCGGGACCAGAAAGCAGGGCCGCCGATCGCCAGGACATCGCCATGTGCTCGATGCTACACTGGTGATATATCAGCCCGCGATGGTTTGGGCTTCGGAACGAACGAGCCGGCTCGACCAGCCGGAGCAAGGACATCATGAGCGAGTTCCCCACCAAGGCGAAATGCGTTGTGATCGGAGCGGGCATTGTCGGAAACTGCCTCGTCGGGCACCTCGCCCGACTCGGATGGACGGACATCGTACAGATCGACAAGGGGCCGCTTCCGAACCCCGGCGGCTCGACCGGCCATGCGTCGAACTTCATCTTCCCGACGGATCACAACAAGGAGATGGCGTTCCTCACCCTCGACAGCCAGCAGCAGTACGTCGACATGGGCGTGAACAACGAGTGCGGCGGCATCGAAGTTGCGCGGGAACCTCAGCGTCTCGAGGAGTTCAATCGCCGGATGACGTCGGCCAAGGCATGGGGCATCGATTCGAAGCTCATCACCACCGCCGAGGTGAAGGAACTCGTCCCCTTCATCAACGAAGACGTGATCCTGGGCGGGTATTACACGCCCAGCGTCTCCGCGGTGGACTCACTGCGCGCCGGAACGCTGATGCGCGAGGAAGCGGTCGCCATGGGGGCCTTGCAGGTGTTCGCCAACACCGAGGTGCTCGACGTGGAGACCGACGGGGTCTACGTGAAGGCCGTCGTGACCACGAAGGGCCGCATCGAGTGCGAATACGTCGCCATCGCCTGCGGCGTGTGGAGTCCCCGCATCGCCAAGATGGCCGGTGCCAACATTCCACTCATCCCCGCCGTCCACCAGATGGCCGACGTCGGGCCCATCCAGATCCTCGTCGAATCGAACAAGGAGCTGGCGTACCCGATCGTCCGTGACATGGACACGTTCTGCTACGAGCGCCAGTCGGCCGGTTCGATGGAAGTCGGATCGTATGCGCACCGACCGATCTTCCATCACCCGGACGACATCCCGTCGAACGAGGAGTCGGCGCTCTCCCCCACCGAACTGCCGCTCACCATGGACGACTTCGATCCGCAGATGGAACAGGCCATCGAGCTGATGGACATGCTCGGCGACGCCGAGATCAAATACGCCATCAATGGCCTGCTGTCGCTCACCCCGGACGCCATGCCCGTTCTCGGCGAGTGCGTCGAGGTCCGCAACCTCTGGTCGGCCGCTGCGGTGTGGATCAAGGAAGGTCCCGGCATCGCCCAGCTCGTGGCCGAATGGATGACCTTTGGCTACCCGAAGATGTGCGATCCGCACTCGTCGGACATCAGCCGCTTTTACCCGCACGAGAAGACCGAGATGCACGTCGAGGCCCGGTGCGCGGAGCATTTCCAGAAGACCTACGGAATCGTTCATCCCCGCGAGCAGTGGGCGTCGCAGCGAGACATGCGCAGGTCGCCGTTCTATGGTCGCGAAGAAGCACTCGGCGCAGTGTTCTACGACGCCCGCGGGTGGGAACGCCCGCAGTGGTACGAATCCAACAGCGCGCTTCTCGCCAAGTTCCCGGATGTCTGCGAGCCCCGCGAGCACGAGTGGGACGGCCGCTGGTGGTCACCGATCATCAACGCCGAGCACATGCAGATGCGCGAGACCGTCGGCATGGTCGACCTCACCGCGTTCAACCAGCTCGACATCACCGGCCCCGGTGCCCTTGACCTGATGCAGAAGCTGAGCGTGAACCAGGTCGACGTCGCCGTCGGCCGCGGTGTCTACACCCCGTGGCTCACGCCGCACGGCGGCTTCCGTGGTGACCTCACGATCCAGCGCCTCGGCGATCAGCACTTCCGAGTCGTCACCGGAGCGTTCGACGGCGGCCGCGACGAATACTGGATCAAGCGCAACATGCCCCTCGACGGCTCCGTGACCTTCGAGAACAAGTCGACGAGCCTGTGCACGATCGGCGTGTGGGGTCCCAACGCCAAGGCGCTCGTGGAGAAGATCCACACGCCGCAGCGCGGCGAAGGCGGCCTCGACAACGAGAGCTTCCCCTACGGCGCGGTGCTCGACCGTCTGCTCGCCGGGATCCCCTGCACGATGTTCCGCATCTCCTATGTCGGCGAGTTCGGCTGGGAGATCACCACGAAGATGGAACACGGCCTCAAGTTGTGGGACGCGCTGTACGCAGCAGGCCAGGATCTCGGTGTGATCCCCGTCGGCATCGGTGTCTACGCGGTGACCGGACGCATCGAGAAGGGCTACCGCCTCATGGGCGCCGAGCTCGAGAGCGAATACATGCCCCACGAGGCCGGCCTCGACCGCCCGAAGGTCAAGGCGGCCGACTTCATCGGCAAGGAGGCCTACGTGGCCGCCCGCGCCGCCGGAGCGAGCACAGTCATGTGCACACTTACGATGGACGACCACATGTCGAAGGCCGGGATCAAGCGGTACCCCGTCGGCGGTAACGAGCCGATCGTCACGGCCGATGGCTCGCGGATTCTCGATTCGCACGGCCGTGTGTCGCGGGTGACAACTGCCGGCATGGGTCCCTCCGTCGGAAAGTTTGTTCTGCTCGCATACCTTCCGCCCGAACATGCGGTCGAAGGCAACCAGAACCTCCGGGTCATGTACATGAACGAGCTCTACCCCGTCACCGTCGCCCGGGTCGGCAGCACACCGCTGTTCGATCCGACCGACAGCCGCATGAAGGGCTGAGGAAGCAAACGATGGGCTCCACCCTTCGGCGCTGCGCCGCTCCGCTTCGCTTCACTGCTCGCAACACCAGCCACCCGACGACCGCGACCGTCCGCTCATGAGCTCCACCCTTCGGCGCTGCGCCGCTCCGCTTCGCTTCACTGCTCGCAACACCAGCCACCCGACGACCGCGACCGTCCGCTCATGAGCTCTCTTCGCATCGCCGTCTGTGTGAAACGGGTCCCCGCTCCGGGTTCGCGTATCAACGTGACCGCCGACGGGCATGCCGTCGACGCGACGAACCTCGGTTTCACGACATCGCCGCACGAGGAATGCGCCGTGGAAGCCGCGGTCCAGCTCGTCGAACTGCATGGCGGATCTGCGACGGTGGTGACACTGGGACCGGTCGAGGCAGAGGAGCAGCTCCGCTACGCAGCGTCGGTCGGTGTCGAACGCGCCCTGCTCGTGTCGGCGGCCGATGGACTGAACTGGGATCCGCAGAACACCGCTACCGCGCTCACCGCGGCCCTCCACGCGGTCGAGGCCCGCGACGGGGCGTTCGACCTCATCCTGTTCGGGAACGAGTCCGCCGACTCGGGTGGATTCCAAGTGGGCATACGAGTTGCCCGTGCGCTCGGCCGCCCAGTGGTGAACGGCGCAAAGGGCATCGACGTCGGCGACAACGCCGTCACGGTCCGCCGTCCGATCGACGCCGGGTTCGAGGTCTACGAGCTTCCCCGCCCCTGCGTCATCGGGGTGAAGGAAGGGATCAACCTTCCCCGCTATCCGACGATGAAGGGACGGCTCGCGTCGAAGAAGGTCGCCGTCGAAATCATCGAAGGGCTCGCCCAACCCGGCGGCCAGTCGCGGATGCGTCTGCATCGCCCGGAGGAGAAGGCCAGCTCCACGATCATCTTGGGCAACGGTCCCGAAGCCGCGTCCGCGGTCGTCGATCTCCTCGCCGAACTCGGGGTTCTGGCATGAGCTCTACCCATTGGCGCTGCGCCGCTCCGCTGCGCTCCACTGCTCGCAACACCAGCGTCCCATCAGCATTCGGGCCGGTCCGATGAGCGTTCTCGTCGTGATCGAACACGACCGCGGCGTCATGGCGTCCGGTTCGCTCGAAGCCCTGACCGCCGCCCGGGCTCTTTCGGTGGATGTCACCGCGGCCGTGTGTGGCGGCACCGACGCCCTCGCCGCAACCTGTGCTGAATACGGTGCCACCGAAGTCGTGGATCTCCTCCATCCGTTCCTGGACGACTACGCCCCGCAGGCGTGGGGTGAGGCCGTGGCGCAACTCGTCGCGGCCCGTCAACCCGACGCCGTCATCGCCTGTGGCACCGATCGCGGAAACGAAGTCCTCGCCCACGCCAGCGTCAGTCTCGAACTCCCGATGGTGGCCAACGTGCTGCGCATCGACGCGTCGGGTGGGACATGGGCGCTCACGCGAGTGCAGTGGGGGGGTTCGCTCCTCGAAGACGTCACCCTCGACGCGGCGACCAAGCTCATCACTGTGGCTCATCATGCGAACGACATGGTGCCGTCTGCGGTTGCGGAGGCCCGCACTACGTTCGAGCCGTCACTCGACGAGTCTCTCGGGTCCACCATGGTGCGCGACCGAGTCGTCCGCGAGGCCGGCGTGACCCTCACGACAGCGCGGGTCGTGATCGGCGGAGGTCGTGGCGTCGGATCACCCGAAGGCTTCGCGCCGCTCGAAGAACTCGCTGGCTTGCTCGGCGGGGTCGTCGGTTGCTCCCGTGCCGTCACCAACAACGGGTGGCGCAACCACACCGATCAGGTCGGCCAGACGGGTACGAGGATCGCCCCGGACATCTATTTCGCGTGCGGAATCTCCGGCGCCATCCAGCACTGGGTCGGGGCCATGGCATCGAAGAACATCCTCGCCATCAACACCGACAAGGACGCCAACATGGTCACCCGTGCGGATTACGCCGTGATCGGCGACCTCCACAAGGTCATACCCGCGATCAGCGAAGAGATCCGCCGACGCCGAGGCTGAGGAGCTCGGGAGTGCGGGAGTTCGCAGCATTTGTGGCTCTCAGCGCAACGAATCCTGCAAACTTCCGGACAAGACGGCCTGACGATCGAGTCGCAACGTGTGCCGTCGTCGCCTTGTCGTGACGACCAACACAGCGACAATGAGGTGAGCGACAGCGACGATCCAGAACATCGCGTCGTTGCCCAGCCATCGGAATGCGACCCCGACGGCAACCGACCCGATGATCGCCCCGACGCCGGTGAGCAGGATGAGGTGCCCGCTCGCGCTCGGCATCTCCTCCGCCGTCAGTTGGTCATTCGTCTCCGCACCGAAGAGCGAGTACTGGGTGTACGAAAGGCCTCCCAGGACCAGCACCCCCACCAACGGCACTGCGCCGGTCGTCGGGCCGAACATCCCGCCGATGGCCGCGGCGGCAGCGAGCAATGTCACGGCAAACATGACCCGTGGACGCGACGAACGGTCGGACCACCGGGTGATCGGCGCCTGGAGCAGCACCGGTCCGAGGCTCCCCAGCGTGGAGAACAACGAGGTGCGCGCCTCCGAGTAGCCCACCCGGGTGGCCCATACCGCAAGTGAACTTACGAACGCGGCGTTTGCGATCGAGGTGACCACCGCGCTCGACGTGCCGAGAGGGACTCGCCGCACCAGACTACGGAACGAGATCGACTGGGACCGGGCGATCGCACCGCCCGGCTCCGGCAGGCCGCGAACGAGTAGCGCTCCCCCGCACGCCAACGCCCCCGCCACCCAGAACGGCGAGTATCCCCTCGTCCCCGTCGCAACCACGATCAAGGTGCCGGCGGCGAACGACGCCATCATCGTCGAGAGGTACTGGCCAAGGACTCGTGCCCGCTCTTCATTCGGGGTGGCTCGGTTGAGCCAGCTCTCCGCCACGACGTAGACCGCGGCGAACGCAAACCCCTGCAGAGTGCGCAGGAGCAGCCAGAACGGTGCGCTGACCGAGATCGGAGCACTGATCGACACCGTGGCCACCGAGAGCGCAAGGGCAACGAAGGTCTTCGACGTCGAACTTTTTCGAACAAAGCCCGAAGCGAGCACAGAGGCGGCGAGGAACCCTCCGTAATAGCCGCCGATGATCAACGCGGTGACCGTGGAACCAAACCCCGCGCGTGTCGCCCGCACGCTGAACAACATGAGCAGCAGACCGTTGGCCGCCATCACCAGGGCAATCGCCGCCAGGAGGCGCCAGCGGGCGCGCAGCAACGGGTCGTCGCTTCGCGCCTGGGTCACACTGCAATCCTGTCACCAGTCCCACTCAGGTTGGTGGCTTGCGTGGACGAGAATGTCGGGGTGGATTCGGGGTCGCGTTTGGGATCGTCGGTTGGGCACAGCTCCGCCGGCCCCAGCACGCCCCGACGGCTGCACCTCGGGATCGACACGGGAGGAACGTTCACCGACGCCGCCCTGCTCGACGCCCAGACTCATGAGGTCATCGCCACTGCGAAGTCGCTAACGACCAAGCACGACCTCGCCCGGGGGGTGATCCGGTCGATCGAAGCGGCAGTCGCCTCGCTGCCTCCCGGTCTCGAGGTCGCCGACATCGCCATGGTGTCGGTATCCACGACACTGGCAACAAACGCCATCGTCGAGGGGCATGGCGACCCCGTTGCCGCCTTCTTCATCGGCTTCGACGATGCCATGGTGCTGAGGACGGGAGTAGCCGCCGGCTTTTCCGACGTCACCATCATCCGAATCGGCGGCGGACACGATCACGCCGGCCGGGAGCGCGAACCGCTCGACCTCGACGCGCTCAGAGTTGCTGCCGCCGAGCTCGACCCGTCGATACGCGCGCTTGCGATCTGCTCGGCGTTCGCCACCCGCAATCCTGATCACGAACGCCGGGCGGCCGAGGCACTCGCCGAGATCGACGCTCGTCCCGTGACCATCTCCGGCGAACTGTCGAGCGGTCTCGACGCCCCACGACGTGCGTTGACCACCGTGCTCAACGCCAGGCTCATCGGACGGACCCATGCACTCATCGGCTCCGTTCGCGAGGCGATGTCGCACCTGGGTCTCGACGTCGCACTCATGCTGGTCAAGGGTGACGGCACGCGTGCTCGCGCCGATGCCGTCGCCCGTCGACCGATCGAGACGGTGCTCTCGGGTCCGGCGGCGAGCATGGTCGGCGCCGCCTGGCTCTGCGGTCGTCGCGACTTCATCGGTTCCGACATCGGCGGCACCACCACCGATGTCGGCGTCGTGCTCGACGGACGAATGGTCGTGTCCGATGGCGGCGCGTCCGTCGGCGGTTGGCGCACCATGGTCCGCGCCGCCGACCTGCGCACCGTCGGACTCGGCGGCGATTCCGACGTCCACCTCGACGGCCGCCACGTTCTGGTGGGTCCTCAACGCGTGGTTCCACTGTCTCTGCTCGCCGGTCGAGTGCCGACTCTCCTCGATCTGCTGGCGATCGATGAAGGCGACGAGCGCAACGGCGGCGCGTCGCACGGGCGTTTCGTTCTCTCCCCCATGGTGCTGGACCCGAGCGCGCTTGACCCGAGGGGAACCGATCCTCGGCCCTCGGCGCCTGACGAGAGCCTGAGTGATCCCGAGCGACTGCTCCTCGACCGCATCGGATGCGATGTGCGGTCTTATCGGACAGCCGTCACCTCGGCCCGCGAAGCCCGTGTGCTCGACGGACTCCGGCGGCGTGGCCTCGTCCAGATCGCCGCGTTCACTCCAACCGATGCGGCGCACGTGCTCGGATTGCAGGACACGTTCTCCGTTGACGCGGCGCGGCGGGGTGCACGCCTGCTGGCCCGACTCCGGGACATGGCCGTGCCAAACGAGCAGCGAACCAGGCAACTGGCCCTCGACGTATGGTCGGAAACGGTCCGACGTTCGGCTCACGCAATCGTCGATGTCGGCCTCCGCATCGATCACGTGTCCGGCGCCAATGTGCCTTTCGTCGAGAACCCCGGCGACAGCGCGCTCATCGACGGCATCTGCCGCGGTATCGGCAGCGCCGGGTTGCTCCGTGTGCAGATGAGCTCGACGCTCCCAATCGTCGCGGTTGGCGGGCCGGCGAAGGTGTTCTACGGCGAGGTCGGCAAACGCCTCGGCACCGAGATGGTCTTCCCGACGAACTACTCGGTGGCCAACGCCGTGGGAGCCGCCACCGGTGTGGTGAGTCGAACCATCGACGTGACGATCGAAACGACGGGCGAAGGCACCTGGCGCGTCCACTCCGGTGCCGGTGTCGAGCACGAGACGAACCCCACGGTCGCGCTCGCGACGGCTGAAGCAACCGCCCGCTCCCTCGTCCTGCGAGAGATGGGCGACCTCGGCGGCGACACGCCGCAGGTGACACTTCGTGTCGCCAAGACGCTCCTGCCCGGCTTCGACCCGGATGGCGATCTCGGTTTGCTCAGCGCGCGTATCACCGCGGTCGCTGTCGCCGCGCCTAGGTCGAACGTGCGAGAGTAGCCACGGCGTTCCGAACGCCGCCGATCACCCATCCCATGACTGCCCAACGCATACTCGTCGTCGCCTGTGCCGCGCTGGTGCGCGAGGTCCGACTCGTGCTGGATCAGCTGTCCGCAGATGACGTCGAGTACGAGACCGAGTTCCTCCCCGCGCCGTTGCACAATCGACCCCAGCTCATTCCGGCCGCGGTGCGTGAGGTGATCGACAGGCGATCGGCCTCGTTCGACCGGGTTCTCGTCGGCTACGCCGACTGCGGCACCGGCGGGCTCCTCGACGCGGCCCTCGAAGGCACCGGCGCCGTGCGGCTTCCCGGAGCGCACTGCTACGAGTTCTTCGCCGGCCCCGACGTGTTCAACAACTGGCACGAGGCGGAGCTGGGCACGTTCTATCTCACCGACTTCCTCGCCCGTCATTTCGACGCTCTCGTCATCGGTGGGCTCGGCATCGATCGCCATCCGCAACTGCGCGACATGTACTTCGGCCACTACACCCGCGTTTTGCTGCTCAGCCAGAGCGACGACCCCGCTGTGGTCGAGGCGGGCCGCGCCGCCGCCGAACGCCTCGGGCTCACCTTCGAACACCACCACGTCGGCCTCGGCCCGTTCGCACAGGCAGTGGACGGCGCTCTCGGTCGCTAACCGGGCCACCCCTTCTGCCGCCGCACATCGGCCCCGTCCTGCCGCCGCACATCGGCCCCGTCCTGCCGCACATCGGTCGGTTTCGACGCCAATCGGGGCTGATTTCGACGATGTGCGGCATGAGGAGGGCGATGTGCGGCATGAGGAGGGTGATGTGCGGCGGCAGACGCGGGCCGGTGCATGCGATCTGGCCGAGTTCTCGAGACTCGATCTACGGTCGTTGCGTGACTTCTCCAGCGGACCTTGACGCTCCATACGGCATTCGGCGTCGACGCCTTGCGACCAACGGTGTCGAACTCGACGTTCTCGAGTCCGGCCCCGAAGACGGTCCTTTGGTGATCCTTGCTCACGGGTTCCCCGACTGTCCCTGGTCCTGGCGCCACCAACTTCGAGCGCTCGGCGAGGCCGGGTGGCATGTGATCGCCCCCTATCAGCGCGGGTACGGCCGATCATCGCGTCCGACCGAGGTCGAGGCCTATTCCAGCGATCAGCTCGGCAACGACCTTCTCGGGATCGTCGATCAGATCTCCGGGCCCGGAACGTCTGCCGTCTTCGTCGGCCACGACTGGGGAGCGATGCTGGTCTGGGACCTCGCCCGGGAGCAGCCGGACCGGGTGCGGGCTGTGATCAACCTCAGCGTGCCGTTCCTCGACTGGCCCGCCAAACCGACCGACATCTTCAAGATGCTCCACGGCGACAACTTCTTCTACATCCTGTACTTCCAAGAGGTCGGCATTGCCGAAGCCGAACTCGACGGCCAGGTCGAAGCGTGCGTGCGCGGCATTCTCTGGTCGGCATCGGGCGAGGGCTTCCCGACCGAACTGCCGGCGCCCCGACCCGCGGCGACCACAGGATTCCTGACCGGCATGGCGTCGCTCACACCGGGCCACATGGCGTGGTGCACGGAGGACGACATCGCGCAGTACCTCGATTCGTACGAGGCCAGCGGCTACTTCGGC
>JANPDB010000909.1:0-5997 GCA_031431255.1 Acidimicrobiia bacterium
CGCTGCGGCGGACGCCTTATGGGCCCCTTCGAGCAGCCCGGATAGGCATCGAGCGCCGCCGTCCGGGTACGGTGCAAGACCCGACCGAGAGGAATGCCCTGTGCCGACACTCGCTGAACTTCGTGCAGCCACGATCAAGGAGCTCGGTGACGGGATCCACGCGTTCGTGAAGCGCGACTGTGCGGCCTGCACCCTCGTCGCCCCGGTCATCGGATCACTCGTGAACGCATCGGTCGTGCAGACCGTGCACAGCCAAGACGATGTTGCGTTCCCGGAGGAGGTCGCCGCGGTCGGCACCGTCACCGACGAAACCTCCCTGCGTCGAAGCTTCGCGCTCGACATCGAAACCGTGCCGACGCTTCTTCGCATCGAGAACGGGGAAGAGGTCGGTCGGATGGTCGGCTGGAGCATCGCCGAGTGGTCGACGTTCGTGCAGAGAGATCTCGTCGCCAAGTTCGGTTCGTTGCCGGCGTGGCGGCCGGGATGCGGTTCGAAGAACCTCGACATCGGCATGCCGGAGAAGCTCGCGGTCGTGTTCGGTGTGTCGTCGGTGCGTTCGCGGCGTGTGGAGCTGGCGTCGGCCGAGGACGAGCACGAAGCAATGTATGCGCGCGGATGGTCCGACGGGCTCCCGCTGGTTCCGCCCACCGAAGAGCGGGTGCTCCGCATGCTGGCGGGCACGTCGCGTCGAGCCGATGAACTCGTGGCCGTCGTGCCGCCGGACCTGGTCGAATGCACCGTGGAGAAGGTCGCCATCAATGCCGTGATGGCGGGATGCAAACCTGAATACCTGCCGGTTGTCCTGGCCGCGGTGAACGCGGCGTGCACGAGCGCGTTCAACGCGCACGGCCTGCTCGCCACCACGTACTTCTCCGGACCGGTGATCGTGGTGAACGGTCCGATCGCAAGCGACATCGGGATGAACAGCGGCGTGAACGTCTTCGGTCAGGGGAACCGGGCGAACTCCACCATCGGACGGGCGTTGCAACTGGTCATTCGCAACGTCGGCGGCGGGCTTCCCGGTGGCGTCGACCGCGCCACCTTCGGAAACCCCGGCAAGCTGGGCTTCTGCTTTGCCGAGACGGAGACCGCCGGTTGGGGCACGTTGGCCGAGGACCGCGGCATCGCGCCCGGCGTGTCGGCATTGACCCTGTTCGCCGGCGAGGGACCCCGCGGGATCGTCGATCAGAAGTCGCGCACGTCAGAGTCGTTGATCAGGTCCTTCGCTGCGTGCCTTCGATCGGTCGCCCATCCGAAGCTGCCGGTCGGCTTCGACGCCATCCTGGCGATCTCTCCTGAGCACCTCCGCACGTTCCTGGCCGACGGCTGGGACCGCGCCCGGGTTCGGGAGGAGCTCCTGGCGCTGCTGCAGCTTCCCGGCGCCGAGATCATCCGCGGTGCTGGTGGTATCGCCGAGGGCGTGCCGGAGCACCTCGTCGGCGCGACGATTCCCAAGTTCCGACCCGACGGGCTGATGCTGACCCACTGTGGAGGCGATGCCGGCATGTTCTCGATGGTCATCGGCGGATGGGTGAATGGGACTGAGGGCAGCCAAGCAACTACCGTCGAGATCGACCCCTGGAGGTAAGCGTGACCACACTGCTCTTGGACCCAACCGGTGAGCGATCGGTAGCCGAACGCTCCCGGCCGAAACGGCCCGCCTCGCTCGACGGCCTCACCGTCGCTCTGCTCGACATCTCCAAGCCACGCGGCGACGTGTTCCTCGACCGGCTCGAGTCGCTTCTCAACGATGCCGGCCTCGCCACGAAGCGATACATCAAGCCCACCTTCACCAAACCGGCACCCGTCGACCTCCGTCATGAGATCGCTCGCGAGTGTCAAGCGGTGATCGAAGCGCTCGCCGATTGAGGCAGTTGCACGTCGTGCAGTGTGCACGACATCGCTGACCTCGAATCCCGCGGCCTCATCGGCGTGTTCGTCGCCTCTGACGTGTTCATCGAAGCCGCTGCTGCGCAGTCCGCGTCGCTCGGTTACGAACCGGCATCGGTCTTCGTGCAGCATCCGATCCAGGACCGCACCGACGATGAGATGCGAGTGCTCGCCGACAAGGCCTATGCCCTGCTCATCGAACGGCTCACGACGGACGCTTGAGTTCGCTCGAGGAGCTCGTCGCCTCGGCGGTCGGACTTCGGGGTGACGTGTCGGTCGCGAGACCGGTGCTGCTCGGCATCGTGGGCCCACCCGGTTCGGGAAGGCCACCCTCACGAAGGCACTGTATTCGGTGTTGACCGACTGGTCGGTGATCGAGATGGACGGATTCCATCTTTCCAACGAGGTGTTGGTGTCACTCGGTCGCCGCGATCGAAAGGGTGCGCCGGACACCTTCGACGTCGACGGGTTCGTCGCATTGTTGCAGCGGACCGTGAGCCACAGCGATCCGGTCCTCTACGCGCCACGATTCGTTCGGGAGATCGAGGAGCCGATCGCCGGGTCGTTACCCATCCGAGGTGACGCTCCCGGGATCCTCGTGGAGGGGAACTACCTCCTGCTCGACTCCGGCGGCTGGGAGCGCGTCGCGCCGATGCTCGACGCAACTTGGTTCGTGGACACGCCGACCGAGGAGTGTCGTGCCCGCCTCGTGGTACGGGCCACGCAGACCTACGGTCCGATCGACGGGCCGCGCTGGGTCGATGAGGTGGACGAGCCGAACGCGGAGATCGTGCGGGCGAGCGCGTCCCGGGCGAGCCGACGCGTGGTGCTGGACCTCTAGCTCGGGCTCTTCTCGGTGACTGGTGCCGGAGCGTTCCACGCGCCCGAGGCGGGCCGGACGAAGACCCGGTCGGGCGGGTCGGTGTAGCCCTTCCAGGCATACGGGTCCTCGCCAGCGACCTGCACGACCCTGCGGTTGTCGGCGATCGCGACGAAGGCTTCTTTCGGGAGCATCCACGGGAGCAGCGAAGCCGAGCTCATGTAGTGGTTCACGAGCGCGCGTCGCGTTCCGTTGCTGCGGTTCTTCAGGGAGCGGTGCAGCAGGTACCCGTTGAAGAACACCACATCGCCGGTCTGCACCTCGACCGGCACCGCGGTCGAGTCATCGAACCCAAATGCCTCGTCGGAAGGGTCGAACTCGTCGGGGCGTCCGTGGTCCTTGAACGGATGAAGGATCCCTTCTCGGTGCGAGCCCGGAACGACCCACAGACATCCGTTTTCTGTCGTGGCATCGTCGAGCGCGATCCACGCCCCGATCAGCGAGCGGTCGCGGGTGGGGATGAACCGTTCGTCCTGATGCCACGCCTGGCCCTGGAGTCCCGGGGGCTTCAGGAAGAGCATCGACTGCATGCACTTGACCTTGCCGTTCCAATGGGCGAGGTGGGCTCCGGCGATCTTCGACGCCACGTCGACAATGCCCTCGTGGCGGACCAGGCCCATGGCCACATCAGACACCCAGTGAGGGAAATGCACGGCCAGCAGCCGGCCGTCGTCGGGCACACCATCGGCCGGGTAGTAGCCGGTGGCGAAACGCTCGGCCTCGAGCCGTGCCGCCTCCACGTCGCCGGGCCCGACGAGTTCCTTCACGACGAGATACCCGTCGTCGACGAAGGCCTTCACCTCTGCTTCGCTCAGCATGCACCAACGGTAGGCGCGGCGATCATGCGTGAGCGTCGGTGGAGCGGCGATGCTTCCGCGCCCGGCCTCGTTGCGTCACGACCGGTGGGCAGGCCGCCGGTTTGGTTGTCGAGGAACGGGGTGGCCGCTCGTCGAAGGTCGTTGGTGAGAAGGATGAGCTTTGCGTGGTGGACACTCAGGCGGCGCGGAGCCGGAGGGGTGGCCCGGTGGTCCGGACGGTGCCGTCGGGGACGAGATGGCGAGGGTGCGGTCCGGTTGCAGGGTGAGACGCCAGCCACCTTCGTGTGCGCAGTGGTGGTGCTTGCTGCAGAGCGAGAGGAGCTTGTCGAGATCGGTCGGGCCGCCGTGTTCCCAGTAGTGCACATGGTGCGGTTTCGTGAACTCGAACGCCACGCAACAACCGGCCACGGCGCAGGTCGGTACATCGCTCGCAGGGCGCGTCGTTGGGCTCGGGAGGCGAGGCGGGTCGTGCGGCCGAGGTTCATCTCACCCGGGGCATGCACTACGACGCCGTTGGCGATGATGACGGGTCGGATGTCGGCGCGCGGAAACAGCTCGGCGCGCCCCTTCGCCGGGAGTTCGACCGGGATCCCCCAATCGACCACGACTGCGCCATCGTTGGCTTCGACGGTTTGTTGTCGGGCGTCGAGGACAATGACGATCTCGGGACGTCCGAGTCGTGACGGCCCACCGGCATACAGCGCCGACCACTCGTCATTGTCATCGTCATCGTCATTGTCGCCGCCACGGTCGTCGTGCCGTGATGTCGTGGGGGTTGACAGGTCGCCGTTCCGGTCTTCCACGGGCGGGTCGGCGATGCGGAACATGCCGTTGCGCTTCTCGGTCCACGTGCGAAGCGCAGTGTCGCGGCGTTGTTGTTCGTATCTGCTCTCGCCGTCGTCGTTCTCGAGAGCCCTGGCGGCACGGTTGAGTGTTCGAGCGAAATCGTCGGGTGTGGCACCGGCCGCCGCGGCCTGTTCGATGATCGCGGGGAGGCCAGCGGTGAACGCTTCGGTGTGCTGTTCGCTGACGGTGCGCATCACTTTGGTGAGCGTGTCGACATGGGCGCCATGGAGTGCACCTTGGCGTAGTGGCCCGGCGACGGCGCCGATCTTCGCGACTGTTGCGGCTCGTTCGAAAACGTTGTTCCCGACTCTTGGGTGTCGTCGGGTGGCGGCGGCGATCAGCGGGGCCGGTAGGCCGTGGCGCGGTGCTCGATGCGGTAGACGATCACCAGTAGCTCGGTGTCATCGATCTCGTAGATGATGCGGTAGACGCCGCGTCGAGCCGAGCGCATCCCCGCCAGCTCGCGTTGCAGTGTTCCGCCGAGCCGATGCGGGTTCTCGAGCAGCGCGCCGAGCATGAATTCGACGATCGCGGCTGCGGTGCCTTCGGGGACCCGGTTGAGCTGGCGTTCGGCCGGACCGGTAACGCGCAGCTTGTAGCCGGGTTCCTCAGCGCTCACTTTGCGAGGTAGCGGCTGCGGAGTTCATCGCCGGTCAAGAAGTCGCCAGCGGCATAAGCCTGTCGGGACTCGTCGAGTTGGCGCATTGCGTCCGGGTCGGAGAGCAGTTCGAGGGTGTCTTCGAGCGACGCAAGCTCCTCGGGGCTGATCAGCACGGCCGCAGGGCGACCGTTGCGTGTCACGATGATCCGATCATGCGTGTGCTCGACCCGGTCGACCATTTCGGAGAACTTCGACTTCACGTTCGCCAACGGCAGCGTTTCAGACATGACCATGATTGTAGTCACAAGCGCGTGTTGAGGCCCACCCCGACGTTTTGCGGGACACGTCCCAGCTGGTCGATGGGAATCCGCGGTCGCAATGTGCCTGAAGCACCGTTGATGGAGAATCACGCCATGAGAATCGTGGAGCCAGCATTCGGATTGACCGAATGGTCGAAGATCGAACGAGTCGAGAAGACGGCTGACGGCGGCCAGGTCTTCTGGCGCACCCAGCAGTTCGGGGAACTACGTGTACGGATGGTTGAGTACACGGCCGGCTACGTGTCAGATCACTGGTGCACCAAAGGCCACGTCCTGTTGTGCCTCGAAGGTGAACTCATCACCGAGCTGGAAGACGGTCGCGTGTTCACGTTCACGCCGGGCATCAGCTACCAAGTGGCCGACGACGCCGAACCGCACCGGTCGACGTCTCCGCAAGGGGCCGTCTTGTTCATCGTTGACTGAGCGGGACGAGTCGGCTGAGCGTCGCTGATCAGCGCCGCGGTCGAGCTTTCGGAATGGGCCGCCACTCCGTTGGTATCCGGAAGCCCGTGTTCGTTACGGTGGCGCGATGAAGATCTCCACCACGCTCGGCTTCGACGGCGATCCGGTTCGGTATGCGCGAAAGGCCAAGGACCTCGAATCGGCCGGTGTCGACCTCGTCTGGTCGGGCGAGATCTACGG
>JANPDB010000910.1:0-2192 GCA_031431255.1 Acidimicrobiia bacterium
GGCTGCGCGTACCGCGTCAGAGGCCCGGGCGAACGCCGCCGCGAACGAGTCCCCGGCGGTGGTGAACACGTACCCGCCGTTGCCCTCGATCGCGCCGCGGAGGATGGCGTCGTGCACCAGCAGTGATGCCGACATCGCCGCCTTGTCTGCCGCCCACAGCCGGGTCGATCCCTCCACATCGGTGAACAGGAACGTCACCGTGCCCGACGGCCACCGGGCTGCGAAGCCGGTAGGGCCAGATGCTGAATGGCTGTCCGCTGCCGTCATCGGTTCCCCACCCCCGCTCCGAGGAGCGCTCGCGTCCACCACCCACCGACCCTATGCCACACCCACACACCGGCGCATCGTGGACCTTGGCGCCCCACGTCTTCTCGGTCAACCTCGGAAGCCGGCCGGGTCGGTCGTGACCGCCGCTCCGTCGCCCCGCACCACACCGCCCGGGAACCGGTGTCATCCAGGTGATGTCGGGCTGAGTCGCGCTCCGAGCGTTCGATCGTGGGAGAGGTGCGAGGTGCGCGACGGGTCGGAACCGCCGCGACAACTTTGCCGACGACTGCCGTGCTTTCAGGCCGTCGTGAAGCCGGGCGCCGAGGCCGTTCGTGTTGGCCGGAGTGCAGTACTTGCCCTGGCCCGGGGGGATGACCGCTGAGCGCTGATAGCTGGCGTCGCTACCGAGACGTCGGCGATGCCGTTGGAGTCCACTACGACGGCCTGGCCTTCTACCATCGACCCATGATCCGCACCCGCTTCACTGAGATGTTCGGACTTCAACATCCGATCATGTCTGCGCCGATGGCGATGCACAGTGGCGCGACGCTGGCCGCTGCCGTGGCCGCAGCAGGAGGCATGGGCTCGTTTGGCGGCCTCCATGCCGAAGGGCCCGACTGGGTGCGAGCGCAGGCTGCGCTGGTGCGGGACCTGACTGATCGCCCGTTCGCCGTCGGGTTTATCACCCCGTTCCTGTCCTCTACCGAAGGCCACTTTCAGGCTGCGCTCGACGCTCGTCCCGAGGCCATCGCCTTGTCCTTCTCGGATCCGGGACGTTGGGCTCGCCGGGTGAAGGACGCCGGCCTACGGCTCATCTGTCAGGCCCAGAGTTTCGAGGATGCCGATCTCGCTGTCGAGGCCGGTGCTGATGTCCTGGTCGCTCAAGGAACTGAGGCTGGAGGTCACACAGGCACGATGGGTCTCTTCCCACTGCTGGTCGGGATCGCCGAGCGACACCCAAACGTGGCGTTGCTTGCGGCTGGAGGGATATCGAGCGGGCGCGCGCTGGCGGCGGCGTTGCTTGCTGGTGCCGATGGCGCCTGGCTCGGAACCGCCTTTCTGGCAACGCCAGAAGCCATCGAAGTTGACGACGACTACAAGGCGGCGATCGTCGCGAGCGATGGAGGCGACACGGTGTTCACCCGTGTCTACGACATCGCGTCTGGGATGCCGTGGCCATCAGCCATCGGGGCGCGTATCCGGCGCGATGAGTTTACGGAGAAGTGGGCCGAACGCGAGGCGGACCTCCGCCACCAAAGCGACAACGTGACGCCCGGCCACCCGATCTACATGGGGCAGTCCGCCGGTTCCGTGGATGCTGTCCGGCCAGCTGCTGACATCGTCCGGCTGATGAGCAATGAAGCAGAACGAGTCCTTCGCGAACGCCCGCTCGCTCTTGTCTCCAGATGAGCCAGACCCCGAACGAAGGCTCGAGGCTTGTGGTGCCACCTGCTGCTTGAGTGTCCCATATCGCCGATGGAGGCAGTCGATATCGCGCCGATACTCGCTCAGTCGCACCACCCCTACCCGGCGATGTTTCCGGTGCTCGAGCGGCGGGTTCGCGCCCATCGCATTCGATTGTCGGCGAGACGCGGTTGCGGGACCGGTCGGAACTCCCGCGACAACTCTGCCGACGATCGGCCGCCTGAGGAACCCCCGTTCCGCATGGTCGGCCCCCGTGAGCGAGCGTGCAGCACTCTGCTGAACTGGCCTGGGCTCGGGTTCAGAGATTTCGAACGTTTCCGAGTCTGAGTGGGTGCGCCCAATGTGCTCGATGTGGCCTTAGCCTGGATCCACCGTGGTGGTTTGGGGTTGATGGGTTGCGTGTCCGCGAAAAGTGCCCGCTGAGCAGCGAGGATGGGGGTCTCTACACCAACCCATTCCGCTCTTCAGGAGGGCACCTTTCAGATGCGATCTTCGCGCAG
>JANPDB010000911.1:0-6867 GCA_031431255.1 Acidimicrobiia bacterium
GGCCGGCTTCTTGATTCCGGCGGCCGTGAACTCCTGCTCGATCACGAGCTGTTCGACCGGCTTGGCGTCACGTCCCCACGGCTTCGGCCAGTGCGGCTGAACGTACCCGGTCGTGATGAGCGCATCTCGCTGGGCCTTCGCATCGAGCGACCGGATGCTCTCGGCGAACGCTTGGATCTCCTCGCGGAACGATTCGGCTTCCGGCGGCAGCTCGATGGTTCGCATCCGGCGGACACCGGCGCGGGTCATGTCGGTCACGCACGCGGCCGCGGCTTCGTGATCGAGGAGCACCTTGAGTGTGGTCGCGCGCCGCATCGCGAGGTGCGCATCGTGTTCCCACGTGATGCCAATGCCACCATGGACCTGGGTGTTGAGATTCGCCGCGAGATCGGCTGCCGGACCGGCCAGCGTTGCCGCGAGGGCGGCGGCATACGTGAACTGCTCAGCGCCGTCCTTCGATGCTCGCGCCGCGTCCCACACCGTTGCCGTGGCCAACTCGGTGGCGACGGCCATGTTGGCGCAGTGGTGCTTCACCGCTTGGTACATGGCGATCGGCCGTCCGAACTGGAGTCGGACCTTGGCGTAGGCCGCAGCCTGGTCGGTGCACTCGCGGGCGACGCCCACTGCCTCGGCCGAAAGGATCACCCGGGCGATATCGGTAAGGGTCTGCCGGGCGCCGGTCATCACGACGGCCGGGACACCGTCAAGCGTGATCCGACTGGAGCGCCTGGTCGGGTCGAGGTTGGGAGGCGTGTCGACAGAAACACCGTCGGCGTGGGCGTCGATGATGGCGACGTCGTCACCGGTGCCGACCAGGAGTGTGTCGGCGAGACCTCCGCCGAGCACCACTCCGGCGGAGCCGTACGCCCGCCCGTCGCGGATCTGGACGCTTCCTTCGAGCGCTGCCGCGCCGGTACGCGTTCCGTCGGCGAGGCCCGGCAGGAGTGCCGCCTGGGTAGCAGCGTCGGCGCGGGAGGCGATCGTGGCGCTGGCGATAACGGTCGGCACGAACGGTCCGGGAGCGCCGGCGCGGCCGAGCTCCTCGACGACGACGACGAGTTCTTCGAGGCCGTAGCCCGAACCTCCATTGGCCTCCGCGATGTGCAAACCGAGCCAGCCGAGTTCGGCGAGGTCCCCCCAGAACGAGGGGAGTTCCTCGGTCGGAGCTTCGAGCAGCGCTCGCGACGCGGACCGCGCCCCGTGCTTGGCCAGGAAGTCCGCAGCGGTGGACGCCAGAAACTTGTGGTCCTCGTTCAGTGCAATCGACATGGCTTCGAAGGTACCGCCCCTCGCCTCGGCACAACCAAAGCACGCCGGCCGATTCCCGAGAGGCAGCAGCTGCGGCGCGGCAGCCTCAGCGTTGCCGTCAGCTTTCGGAGGAGAACGTGAGACCGGCGAAGTCGCCGGTCTTCCTCCAGCCGTCGATGTAGTCGAAGTAGGCGAGCGCGCCCTCGGGGAAACCGAGACTGTTGCGCAACCCCCGCGGGCCGGCGTCGATGCCCTCGTTGTTGTAATAGCCGGGCGTGCAGTCCGGCTGGTTGCCGAACCTCCGGCCTCCGGATTCGAGCCGATCGAGCCACGCCTGCTCGACTTCTGCGCTGACCTCGACGGTTGCCGCGCCGATCGACTCGGCATGGGAGACGATCGTGGCGATCGTCGTCGCTGCTTCGACGAGGTTGTGGGGAACGTTCGAGATCAGGTTGGCGCCGTGCGTCGGACCGACCACGAACACGTTCGGGAATCCGTGAACGTGGATGCCGTGCAGGCTGCGCATGCCCTCTGCCCAGTGTTCGGACAGTTTGCGTCCGCCCTCTCCGACCATGTCGAAACCGGCCCGGCGTGTGTATTCGGTACCGACTTCGAACCCGGAGGCATAGATCAGGCAGTCGAGTTCGATGTGTTCCCCGTTTGCGAACACGCCCGTCTCGTCGATCCGTTCCACGCCTCGGCCGTCGGTGTCGATGAGGTGCACGTTCGGGTTGTTGTACGCGTCGAGGTACTCGTCGTGGAAGCAAGGGCGCTTGCACAGCTGGCGATACCAGGGCTTGAGCGACGACGCCGTTGCCGGGTCGTGCACGACCGCATCGACGCGGGCGCGGATCTCGGCCATCTTCTCGTCGTCGCTCTCGAAGTACGCCCGCTCAAGCCCGGCCGGGCTGAGATCGGGCGTCGGGCTCGACAGGAGCTTGGCTCTGATGCGTTTCGTGATGTCGGTCCATCCATCCTTCACGAGGTCCTCGTCGACGAGCCCGCCGGTCTGCAACGTCGCAAAGTTCCGCAGCCACTTCTGCTGCCAGCCGGCCCCGAGGGTGGCGAACCACTCAGGGTCGACGTCGTGGTTGTTGCGGACGTCGATGGAGGACGGCGTGCGCTGGAAGACGAAGAGATCGCCGCACGATTTCGCAAGATACGGGATGCATTGCACCGAGGTCGCGCCGGTGCCGATGATGCCCACCCGCTTGTCGGCGAGTTTCTCCATCGTCCCCCCGGCTGGGCTGCCCCCGGTGTAGCGGTAGTCCCAGCGGCTGGTGTGGAAGCTGTGACCCCGATAGGTCTCGATGCCGGGAATTCCTGGGAGCTTCGGACGATGAAGCGGTCCCGTACCCATAGCGATGTACTTCGCGCGCATACGATCACCGCGGTTCGTCTCGATGATCCACCGGCGGGCGCTTTCATCCCATGCGCAGGCGGTGACTTCGGTCGACAGGCACGAGTTCGGGTAGAGATCGAAGTGGGTGGCGATACGGCGACAGTGTTCGAGGATCTCCGGAGCGTGGGCGTACTTCTCCGTCGGCATGTGGCCGGTCTCCTCCAGCAGAGGCATGTACACGAACGAGGTCGTGTCGCACTGAGCTCCGGGGTAACGGTTCCAGTACCAGGTGCCCCCGAAGTCGCCGCCCTTTTCGATGATCCGAACGTCGGTGATGCCGGCCTGCTTCAGGCGAGCGCCGGTGACGAGCCCGGCGAACCCGCCCCCGATGAAGACAACGGTGACGTCGTCGGTGAACGGCTCGCGTGTGAGCGGTTCGACGTAGAGGTCGTCGAGGTAGTGGGCATACGAATCGACGAGTTCGACGTACTGCGCGTTGCCGTCGCGACGAAGGCGTTTGTCCCGTTCGGCCAGGTAGCGGGCTCGGAGCGCGTCCTTGTCCGTCGGTTCAACGGAGCGATCAGGCGACTGGTGCACGCATCGACGATGACAGGAGGCGGACCACCGCGCCAAGTTCGCGGGTGGCCGAGTAGTTTTCCGCCCATGAAGCAACTGCTCTCCGAGATCACGTCCGCCGGTCAACTTCGCCTGACGATCGCTGACGCGCCCGAACCTGAGCTGGCCGCGCACGAAGTGCTGATCCGGGTCGAAGCGACCCCGATCAACCCGTCGGACCTCGGGCTCCTGCTCGGACCGGTTGACGTCTCGACGTTGCGTCGCGAGGGAGGTGCCACCGTCGGTGACATCCCGGCGGCTCATCTGGCCGGTATGGCGGCTCGCCTCGGGGAGGCGATGCCCGTGGGCAACGAGGGGGGAGGCGTCGTCGTCGCCGCGGGTTCGTCCCCCGCCGCACAGGCGCTCATGGGACGCGTCGTCGGCGCGGTCGGCGGAGCGATGTACGGCGAATTCCGTGCAGTTCCGGCGCAGTCGTGCCTGGCCATGCCCGACGGTGTCACGCCGGCCGAGGCCGCGTCGCCGTTCGTGAATCCGCTCACGGCGCTTTCCATGGTCGAGAACATGCGACTCGATGGGCACACTGGTCTCGTCCACACCGCGGCAGCCTCCAACCTCGGCCAGATGCTCGTGAAGATCTGCCTCGCCGACGGGGTCGGTCTTGTCAACATCGTGCGTCGCCCCGAGCAGGTCGCGCTGCTCCGATCGATCGGCGCCGAGCATGTGTGCGATTCGTCGAGTACGACCTTCGACGACGATCTCGTCGCTGCCCTCACCGCGACCGGCGCCACGCTGGCGTTCGACGCAACCGGTGGTGGCACGCTTGCGGCCCGAATCATCGCCGCCATGGAGCGGAGCGCGAACGCGGGCGCTGCCTACAACCGGTACGGCTCTTCGGTCCACAAGCAGGTCTTCATCTACGGCCGGCTCGACACCCGTCCGCTCGAAATGAACCTTGGCGCCACCGGCTTTGCGTGGGGTGTCGCCGGATGGCTTCTCACCCCGTTCATCGGTCGGATGGGACCGGAGCGGTTCGAGGCGATGAAGGCCCGCGTGGTGTCCGAGATCACCACGACGTTTGCATCGCACTACTCCTCGACGATTTCCCTCGAGCAGGCCTGCGATCCCGACACGATCCGCGCCTATGCCGCGAAGGAAACCGGGACCAAGTACCTCATCACCCCGCATGCGTCCTGAGCGCACGCGGGCGTAGCGGGCGGACTCTGACAAGCTCGGGTCTCGTGGCTGGCACGACGCGCGCGGCAGGGGTCTCTTCGGTGCTGTTCGTCACCGCTCCGGTCGGTCCGCTCGGTTCGGGAACCGGCGGGGGAGTGGAGACGAACCTGCTCAACCTCACACCCCGTCTTACCGATCGAGGTATTCGCTGCGCGATCGTCGCTCCGGCCGGTTCGGCCATCGATGACGAACGCGTCACCGTCTTCGAGGTCGACGGTGTAGCGCCGGTCTACGCCACGACCGCCGATCGGACGATCGGCGTCACCCAGGACCCGAACGGTCTGCTGGAGCGGATGTGGGACGTCGCTGGGGCGCACCAGCACGAGTTCGACGTGATCATCGCGTTGACTTATGACTGGCTGTCGTACTACCTCACCCCATTCTTCGCGACTCCCGTGGGTCACATCGTCTCCTTGTCGTCGCAGATCGACAGCGTCGACGTCGAGCTCCGCCGCCAGCTCGAACGCTCTCCGGATCGCTTCGCCGGCGTGACCCGGACACAGGCCGCCACCTTCGGGACGCTCGCGGCGTACGCAATGACGCCGATGTTCGGTGGCGTCGATCTGCCTCGTTGTGCGCCTCCTGCGATCGAGGTGTCCGGGCGTCGCCTTGCGTGGGTTGCCCGCGTGTCCCGGGAGAAGGGCCTTCGTGACGCCTTCGAGGTGTGCGAGCGAACGGGTTACGCCCTCGACGTGTGCGGTCTCGTTCAGGAACCGGAGCTGCTCGATGACTGCCGGTCGACCTTTCCGGCCGTCGACGTCACGGTCCATGGCTTCGTCTCCCAGCGGCAGGTGAGTGACGTGCTTTCGCGAGCTGCGGCCATGCTCATGACCCATTCGTGGGTCGAGGCGTTCGGCAACACGGCGATCGAGGCCCTTGCCGTCGGCACACCGGTCATCAGCTACGCGCTGGGCGGTCCGACCGAGATCGTCGATGACGGGATCACGGGATTCCTGATCGAGCCCGGGTCGATCGAGGCCATGGCCTCTGCGGTGAACCGGGTCGGCGCCCTGGACCGCCGGGCGTGCCGGCGCGCTGTCGAGGAGCGTTTCACCCTCGATCAGCTGGCCGACCGCTGGCTGGCCTTCGCCGAACAGGTCGCTTTGTCGTGAGGCGGGCCTGAACTCTGCCGGACAGCCTCAATGACCTTGGTCGGAACGGCTGGTAGGTGGTAGGAATCAGTGGTTCGCACGGAGGAGAATGCAGCAATGGTCCATGTTCCGACACGCGGCGATGCACCGGCCCGGCTCGGCCCCGGTGTGCAACAGATCCCCGACTACGGCCCGTCGACGATGTCTCGCGATGTCTACACCGACCCCGTGCGCTTCGAACTCGAACGCGAGCGGGTCCTGAACACCAGCTGGCTCGTGGCGGGCCGGCTGGAGCAGATTCCGGGAGCTGGTGACTGGATCACCTACGAAGGCCATGGCGAGACCGTCATGATCACCCGCCAGCCTGACGGTACGTTGGCGGCGTTCCACAACGTGTGCCAGCACCGCGGACCGGCGTTGGTGGGCGAGCTGAAGGGATGCGGCGCCCGGCGGTTCACCTGCCCGTACCACGGCTGGGTCTACGACACCACGGGCAAGCTCGTCGGGGTGCCCGAGCGGGAGGACTTCAGCGACGCCCATCTCGACGGAGTTCGGGCACCGGCGGTTGCGGTCGATCACTGGGGCGGCTGGATCTGGATCAACCTCGCCGGCCCGGATGCGGTGTCGATGTCGCTGGCGGACTGGATCGGCAAGGACATCTCCGTCGACCTCGGCCGGTTCAACATGGAGGGCATGGTCCTCCACGAGGTCGTGGAGTTCGACGTGCCGGTGAGCTACAAGGCAATCGTCGACGGGTTCAACGAGGTGTATCACGTCGCCCAGTTGCACCACGTGGGAGGCGAGGCGCTCAAGGCGTTCCGTGGCACGTCGTTTCACATCGTCGGCCAGAACTACATGTGCTTCGTGCCCCGAGCCGACAAGCTCGAATCGCTCCACGCCACGTGGGATCACCATGTGAATGCGATCTGCCATTACGTCGTGTTCCCGAACACCGTCTTCAACTGCAACCCTGGCCATCTGCAGGTGTTCAATCCGATCCCGATCGACGTCGACCGCACCAAGTTCCTCTGCTGGCAACTCGTGTACCCCGGTGACCATGACGACCCGGCGTATCAGAAGTATTGGAACACAACGATGGCTCAGTGGGAAGGGCTCAAGGTCGTCGTTTCGGAGGACATCATGATCTACGAGCAGCTCGCCCGCACGAAGCGTTCGAGCGGCTACACCAAGCACATCTTGAGTGAGCGCGAATGCAAGATCGCCCACTACCACGAGCAGATGGACGCCCGCATCCGCGACTAGTTCGCCGTTGGGTATCCGGCGTCCGATCGCATCCCACATCGCCGATTCTTGCCAGTTCTTTCGGACCTTTTCGGCGGTCTGGGATGCCGTCATTGACCATCTGGGATGACTATC
>JANPDB010000912.1:0-2902 GCA_031431255.1 Acidimicrobiia bacterium
TTCTGATCGTGGACGACCTGCATGTCATCGAAGACACCCCGGCGTTGGCCCTGTTCGGCGAGATCCTGGCCCGGCTGCCTCGGAACATTCGAACACTCATCGGGTCGAGGTGCGTTCCCGGCATCGATCTGACCCGATTGCGTCTCGACGAAGCCATCGTCGAAGTCGGGGCCGACGACCTGCGATTCCGATCCTGGGAAATGGAACAGCTCTTTGCCGAGGAGTATGCGACGTGGCTTCCACCCAAGGAGCTGAGCCGTTTGGCCCGAGCTACCGACGGATGGGCGGCGGGGCTGAAGCTGTTTCATCTGGCGACGGTCGATCGAACCGATGCCGAACGCAATGTCGAACTCGAACGACTGTGTTCGAGCCGTAGCCATACGGTGCGCGACTATCTGACAAGAAACGTCCTGTCCAGCCTTTCGCCCGATACGCGGGCGTTCATGATCCGGACCAGCGTGCTCGGATTGTTGACGCCGCGCACGTGTGATGCATTGCTCGGAAGTGGCGCAGTCGCCACGAATGTCGGTGATCCGACCGCAACGCGATCTCTGCGAAGCGCAGCCATTCTCGACGAACTCGATCGTCGTCAGCTCTTCACCGAACGTCGTGAGAGCGGCTACCGCTATCACGAAGTGCTGAGAGGCCATCTCGAAGCACTGCTCGCAGAAGAACTCAGCGCCGACGAACTACGCCGATGGTACGCCACCGCGGCGCACGTGCTCGAGGAGAACCACTCGCCCGGGGATGCCATTCGCGCGTTCGTCTGCGCGGGAGACGTCGACGGGGCCCTTCGGAACCTCGGCGAAGCGGGCTCGTTGGTTGGTCGTGAAACAGGCTGGATCGAGCGACTGCCTGCCGGACTTGTTGAACACGACCCGTGGGTTGCCCTTGTGCGAGCTCGTCATCTTGTTGCCGAAGGCCATCCCGAGCAAGGCCTTCATGCGTATCAGGCATTGATCGACCGTGCCCGGACGACCGACGCCGGCCAGATCGCCGCGCGGGAGATGGGCGAACTCCGTCGTTGGATCGACCCCACCGAGCAGCCCCCCGATCCCGGCAGTTGGCTGTCCCTACTCCGAAGCGCATTGCGACGTGATCCCGACAACGCCCGTTTGGCGTGCGCCCGGATCCCCGGTGTGGAATCGCTCGTTGCCGTCGGTCTGATTGCTCTTCTCGATGGCAACTTCGTCGCCGCTCGGTCTGCCTTTGCCGGCGCCGTGACCGATGGGCTGCTCGGCGACGTGGTTTGCGTGGGTCGAGCCATGACCCAATGGATGGTCACGGGCCGAGATCCCTCGCAGGTGATCGTCCGGATTCGAGACCGGGCGGACCGCGAATCCAACCAGTGGATGGCTCGGATGCTCAGCGCGATCTTGCTGGCGTTCCCCGAGCCGAGCCACGAACCGTTCAACGTCCAGTTCTCCGAGATCACCAAACCGGCCGCCGACGCCGGTGACCGGTGGAGTCCCGCGGTGTGCAAGCTCTTTGCCGGACTCGGCTACGCGCTCGCGACGGACAGCGTTCTCACCCACGAAGAGGCGGTTGGCCTCCTGACCGAAGCGGCGCGCGACTTCGAGGACCTCGGCGCGAACGTTCTCGGCGCATGGGCCGAAATGGTGAAGCTCTCCGTGCAGATTGACGCCTCGATGTCCGCCGAGACGTCGACCACTGCGAGCACACTCGACCGATGTACACCCGACCAATCGGAGATCGCCCGGGTGCTGGCCAAGGTCGAGCAGGTCGGTGCCACGCTTCCCTGCCGGGTGCTTTGGCGGATCTCCGACCTCACCTCGTCGCCGCCCCAATCGAGCACCTGGTCCGGTGGTCTGGTGGACTGGATGCGATCAGCGCCGAGCCACAGGCAGGTATTGCCGGACTCGGCCCCGACTCCGGGAGCTCGCGGGTCGACGGCCGCGGGGAGACCCCGCGAAGTTCGCGTCTTCGGGGGCTTCCAACTCGTCCTCGACGGCGACGTGATCGACTGCCACAGTCTCAAGCCTCGGGCCCGCTCGGTCCTGCGGATCCTCGTCGTCAGGAGCGGCGAATGGGTGCACCGTGATGAACTGCTCGACGCACTTTGGTCGGAAACCCTGACGACAAGTTCGATCAACAGTCTCCATGTGTGTCTGACTGCGGTTCGGCGCGCCCTGGGGCGCCACAGTGACTTACTGCGACGCGAGGGGGAGGCGTATCGCTTCGAAGAGCTGGAGAATCATGACCTGCACCGGTTCGTCGGAGAAATCAAGCAAGCCGATGCCGCTCGGCGCAGTGGCGCACTCGACCAGGCCCTGGAACTGATCGGAAGTGCAATCGCCAATCGTGGCGACCTGCTCCCCGATGAGGGATCGCGGGATTGGTTGGTGGCCGAGCGCACTGCGCTCACCGGTCTCGTCGTTCGAACCTGTTCCGCGATCGCGGCCGATGCGCTCCGCGACAAGAACAATTCCGGGGCGGTGATGGCCGCAGAGCTCGGGCTCGCGAGCGACCCGTACAACGATGAGCTGTGGAACTCGCTACGAAAGGGACTTGAGCGCTCAGGTCGTGTCGCCGAAGCCGCTCGGGTCCAGCAGGGTTATGAGCTCATGCTGGGCGACCTCGGTCTGCTTCCCCCGCCCGTTGCTCACATGCCCGAAACGCCGTACTCCCTTCGCGCCTGAACGCTATCCACGGAGCGACAACCGCCGTCGACACGGTGAACTCAACCGCCGATGATCACCGTGAGACACCCAACGGTGATCGAGTTCGGGGGCCCGAGCGCCTCGATCAACTGGTCTCCCTGACGGGCGGCCGGTAGCCCACCGATCTTCACGGTTGTCGAACCCTGCGGCACCATGCCCGGGCCATGCGGAGGAAGAGGAAGGGGGACCGGGCACGTATGCAGATCGGGCGGCCCGCCGGG